>JBDIAG010000347.1:0-5454 GCA_039812305.1 Actinomycetales bacterium
CCGGGACGAGGACTTCCGGGCCGACCGCCAGCCCGAGTTCACCCAGCTCGACATCGAGATGAGCTTCGTCAGCTCCGACGACATCATCGCCCTGTCGGAGGAGATCGTCGCCGCGCTGTGGCGGCTGATCGGATACGACATCCCGCTGCCGCTGCCCCGGATCAGCTACGCCGAGGCGATGGCCCGCTACGGCTCGGACAAGCCCGACCTGCGCTTCGACCTCGAGCTCACCGACTGCACCGAGTACTTCACCGGCACCGGTTTCCGGGTGTTCCAGGCGCCGTACGTCGGTGCCGTCGTAATGCCGGGCGGCGGCTCGCAACCGCGCCGACAGTTCGACGCCTGGCAGGAGTGGGCCAAGCAGCGCGGCGCCAAGGGCCTGGCCTACGTCACGATCGGCGAGGACGGCGCCCTCGGCGGCCCGGTGGCCAAGAACCTGTCCGAGCGGGAGGTCTCCGGGTTGGCCGCGCACGTCGGCGCGAAGCCGGGCGACTGCGTCTTCTTCGCCGCCGGGGAGCCCAAGGCGCAGCGGGCGCTGCTGGGCGCCGCCCGCAACGAGATCGCCAAGCGGTGCGGTCTGATCGACGAGGAGGCCTGGTCCTTCGTCTGGGTGGTCGACGCCCCGCTGCTGGAGCCGGCCGGGGACGCGGTCGCCGCCGGCGACGTCGCGGTCGGCGAGGGGCAGTGGACGGCCGTGCACCACGCGTTCACCTCGCCCAAGCCCGAGTGGCTCGACCAGCTCGAGTCCAACCCGGGCGGCGTGCTCGCCGACGCCTACGACATCGTCTGCAACGGCAACGAGATCGGCGGCGGGTCGATCCGTATCCACCGCCGCGACGTGCAGGAGCGGGTATTCGCCCTGATGGGCATCGACGCCGAGCAGGCGGACGAGAAGTTCGGCTTCCTGCTGGAGGCGTTCTCCTACGGCGCGCCCCCGCACGGCGGCATCGCCTTCGGGTGGGACCGGGTCACCGCGCTGCTCGCCGGCGCGTCCTCGATCCGGGACGTGATCGCCTTCCCGAAGTCGGGTGGCGGCTACGACCCGCTCACCGGTGCGCCGGCCCCGATCACGGTCCAGCAGCGTCGCGAGGCCGGAGTGGACGTAAAACCCAAATAGTCCGTTTATCTGGCGATAAACCCGCACCAGGTAGGGTGGGCCACCTAGGTGTCTCACGCGGAGGTCGGGGATGGGTCGGTTTCGGGGGGTAGTTCTCCCTGTCCTGAGGTTGTTGGTGTGGGTGGTCATCGCGGTCGCTCTGTGCTTCATCGCGTTCGGAAACCGCTCGAAGGCCGATGACGCGCTGACGCCCGACATCGGGTCCTCGACGTCCACGGTCCCGGTCACGAAGGGCGACATCCGCAGCGTCATCGAGGTGAGCGGCACGGTGGAGGCCGACCCCGCGGTGACCGTGAAATCGACGTCCTCGGGCAAGGTCACCCGAGTGCGCGCCGCCAAGGACGACATGGTGGAGGACGGCACGCCGCTGTTCAACGTCCAGGTCGAGCTGCCGGCGGCCGAGCCGAAGCCGGACGCCCAGGGCAACCTCCAGCCGTCCACGCCGAGGTACACGACCAAGGTCGTCCGGGCGACGTCCACCGGCAAGCTGACCTCGTTCGACGTGCTGGTCGACCAGGAGGTCCAGGTCGGCACCGAGGTCGGCAAGGTCAGCCCGGGCTCGTTGACCGTGGTCGCCCCGCTGACGCAGGCCCAGCAGTTCAGGCTGCTCAGCCCACCGGCCTCGGCCCAGGCGCAGGCCCCGGGCGGGCCGGCGCCCTTCGAGTGCGCGAACGTCCGCACGGCAGCTGCCGAGCCCACTCAGCAGCAGACGACCCCCGAGGACGGTGGGCCCTTCATGGACGGTGGGTCCGGGGCCGTCAGCACCGCCGAGGTGCGGTGCGCCGTCCCCTCCGGGGCGACCGTGTTCGCCGGCATGAGCGTGAACCTGTCGCTCGACACCGGGTCGGCCACCGGCGTGCTGACGCTGCCGGTCACCGCCGTGCAGGGCACCGTCGGCAATGGCAAGGTCTGGATACCCAACCCGGACGGCGGTGAGCCGCAGGAGAAGCCGGTCAAGCTCGGTCTGACCGACGGCACCAGCGTCCAGATCACCGACGGACTGTCGGAGAACCAGGAGGTCCTGGAGTTCGCCCCCGTCCCGGATGACGACGCCGGCAGCGGCACCGAGGATCCGTCGATGATGGGCGGCCAGGAGTACGTCGGCTGATGAGCATCGTCGAGCTTCGGGGGGTCGGCAAGACCGTCCGATTGCCTACGGGGGAGCCGCTGCAGATCCTCGCCGGGGTCGACCTGGTTCTGGGTGAGGGCGAGCACGTCGCGATCGTCGGGCGCTCCGGGTCGGGCAAGTCGACCCTGCTGAATCTGCTCGGGTTGCTGGACAACCCGACCGCGGGGGAGTACCGGCTACACGGGGAGTCCACGCACCGGCTCTCCGAGGTGCGCCGGAGCAGGTTGCGGGGGGAGACCTTCGGCTTCGTCTTCCAGCAGTTCAACCTGCTGTCCGGGCGCACGGCGACCGAGAACGCCGGGGTGCCCCTGCGCTACGCGGTGGGCCGGCAGTTCTGGCAGCGCACCCGGCTGGCCAGAGAGGCGCTGACCCAGGTCGGCCTCGGCGAACGGCTGGATGCCATGCCGGACAAGCTCTCCGGCGGTGAGCAGCAGCGGGTGGCGATCGCGCGGGCGCTGGTGCGCTCTCCCCAGGTGATCCTGGCGGACGAGCCGACCGGGGCGCTCGACCTCGACACCGGCGCCTCGGTGATGAACCTGTTGCAGCAGGTCTGCTTCGAGCGTGGCGCCACCCTGGTGACCATCACCCACGACCCGGCGATCGCCGCCAGGGCGGATCGCTGCTATCGGCTCGACCACGGCTACCTCAGCGCGGTGGACGACCCTCGGGAGGCGGGTGACGGCTGGGACGCCACGGCACAGACGGCGCCGATCGAGCCGGCCACGGCCGCCCACGAGCCGGCCCCGGCCCGGTACGAGCCTGCCCCGGACGAGCCGGCCGAGCCGGTTCCGGCCGACGAGGAGCCGGTCGAGCCCACCCGGGTGATGGAGCCGCTCGACATCTTCCCACCGACGAAGGCGGCGGACGAGTGACCAGCTTCTTCGGCGTCCTCCTGGACGCGTGGGATGAAGTGCGCGTCCACCGGGCCCGCGTCGTGCTCTCACTGATCGGCATAGTCCTGGCCGTGTTCGCGATGACCGCGACGACGGCGGCGGGGATGATCTTCCGGCAGATCGTCCAGGAGCAGACCGAGGCGTACACGGGACGGTCGGCCACCTTGTCGCTGTACGCCTCCTCCAGCGGCGAAGACGGGCGGGAGAAGATCCCCACCTTATACGACGCGGTCGTCCAGCGCTATCAGGTCAAGTACAGCTCCCAGGTCATCGACAGCGGCAACCAGGTCAACGTGCCCGGTCGCGGCAGCACCTACGTGTCGATGACGGCGGTCGATCCGGACTGGGGAGTGATCCATCGGCTGCGGCTGACCAGCGGACGATGGCTCGGCAACGGCGACGGTGGGCGGCTCGCCCCGTCGGTGGTGATGAACAAGACCTTCCTGGAGACGCTCGGCGAGAATCCGGAGCGGCCCGCGCCGTTCACGGTGAAGCTGCCGGCCCCGGTCAATCAGTCCGTGGTGGTGGTCGGGGTCACCGACCGCGAGGACCCGTACAACCCACACCTGTGGATGCTGCGCGACGACGGCGAGCTGCTGCTTCCGCAGTACGACCCCGGTCAGTCCTCGCTCGAGCTCTGGGTCCCGCCGGACTCGACGGAGATGCTCGTCAGCGAGATCAACCGACTGACCAGGGCGGCCGGTTTGGACGGGCAGGTCAACCCGCCGGACGACGCGGGCCTCGGCAGCGTGCTGACCGGATTGCAGGTGCTGATCCTGGCGCTGTCGCTGTTCGGGCTGTTCCTCGGGGCGTTGGGCGTGCTCAACGTCGGCGTGGTCACGGTGCGGCAGCGGGTGCGCGAGATCGGCGTCAAACGCGCGCTGGGAGCGTCCTCGGGGCGGATCTTCGCCGCGATCATGCTGGAGAGCGTGTTCGCCACGGTGCTGGCCGGCCTGCTCGGCATCGCCCTCGCGGTCGCGCTGGTCAACAACTTCCCCTGGACGATGCTGCCGGCCGAGATCCAACCGACCGAGAACGTCCCCTTCCCCTTCGGCGCCGCGATCCAGGGCTTCACCGCCGCCACCGTCGTGGGAGCCCTCGCCGGTCTCGTCCCCGCGATCATCGCCGTGCGGTCCAAGGTCATCGACGCCATTCGGTACTAGACGCAGGGAGATGGAGCGATGAGCCCGATGTCCAGAGTCCGGGTGGGAGGATTGCTCGCTCTCGCGACGATCGCGCTTCTCCTGCTCTACGGCTTCGTCATCCCGGGGGACGGGATCCAGGGCCTCTTCGAGAACGCCCTGCTGAGTCTCGTCACGGTGGTCGTCGGTCTCGTCGGGGTGGCCATGCTCGCCGTCGGGTTGATCCAGATCCTGGCTCGGAGGGTCAAGGCCGCGCATGATCTAACCTGATCTGCGTGCCGGATCTGTTCTCTGTCGACGACTCCTCGCCGGACGAGGTGGCGACCGGGCCGGTCCGGCCGCTGGCGGTGCGGATGCGTCCGCGTTCGCTGGAGGAGATCGTCGGTCAGGGGCACCTAGTCAAGCCGGGTTCGCCGTTGCGCCGGCTGGCCCAGCCGGTGGAGCCGGGATCGCGGGTCGGCGCGGCGTCGCTGGTGCTGTGGGGCCCGCCGGGCACCGGCAAGACCACGCTCGCCCACGTCGTCAGCCGCGCTCGGGGCGGTTCGTTCGTCGAGCTGTCGGCGATCACGGCCGGGGTCAAGGACGTCCGGGCGGTGATGGAGAAGGCCCGCGACGACCGGGATCTGCACTTGCGGGCGACCGTGCTGTTCCTCGACGAGATCCACCGCTTCACCAAGGCCCAGCAGGACGCCCTGCTGCCGGGCGTGGAGAACGGCTGGGTCACCCTCGTCGCGGCCACGACCGAGAACCCCTCGTTCTCGGTGATCGCGCCGTTGCTCTCCCGCTCGCTGGTGCTCACCCTCGAACCGCTCTCGGACGACGACATCGCCGAGCTCCTGCGCCGCGCGGTGGACGATCCGCGCGGGCTGGATGGCAGCCTCACCCTCTCCGAGGAGGCCCTGGAACATCTCGTACGACTGGCTGCCGGCGACGGACGCCGCGGCCTGACCGCCTTGGAGGCCGCCGCCGCGGTCGCCACCGCCGAGTTCGGCGGGGAGCGGACCGGCGACAGTCGGACTGACGGTGACCAGGCTGGTGCTGACCGGGCTGGTCGTGGTGAGGTTGGTGCTGACCGGGCTGGTCGTGGTGGGGTTGGTGCTGACCGGGCTGGTCGTGGTGGGGTTGGTGCTGACCGGGCTGGTCGTGGTGAGGCTGGCGCCGACCAGGCTGGTC
>JBDIAG010000348.1:0-5450 GCA_039812305.1 Actinomycetales bacterium
CGGAGAGCCACCAGCGGTGCCAGCGGCATCCAAGCGTGAGCCCGCCAGCCGCCGCTGCCGCCGGGACGGCGGTCCACAGCCACCAGGGCGGGTCGAGGTGGGTGGTGGTCATGGTGATCATCAGCCAGACGACGACCTGAATCAGGGTGGTCACCAGGCCGAGGTAGGCGATCGCGGACCGAGCCAGGAGGAGCCGGCGCTCGAGGGTGCCGACCGGAGCGTGGACCGGGCCGAAGATCTCATCGAGGAAGGATCGAGGCCCCGGGCCAGATCGGCGTCGTATGTTGTCCGCCGGAGCAGAGCGCGCGAGGCCCGGATGCGGGGATTCAGTAGTGCTGTCCATGGCTCAAGACAGCCGTTGCGGGTGTCGTCTCCGCGTCGCCCGAGTGGCGGTTTCCTGGCGGACTTCGTAGGAGCGGGGTCCATCGAAAGTGGGACTCGGGAATGGTCACGTCCCGCATAGGGTGGGCCGCGTGCAGGCAGCGGTGGTGGACTGGCGAGGCGTGGCACGCTCAGCCGTCGTCGTCCTAGCCGCGTACGCCGGCGGGCTTCTGCTCCTGTACGACGTGCTGCGCTACGGGCCCTCCGGCGGCTGGCGTACCGTCGACTTGACGCTCGGGGCGGTGGCCTGTCTCCTGCTGCTGGGGCGGCGCCGTTTCCCGCTCACGGCGGGCGTCGTGCTCGCCGGCGCCGCCGCGCTCATCGCCTCGGCGGGTGTGGCGAACATGGTGGCGTTGTACTTCGTCGCGCGGCACCGCTCGCTGCGGGTCGCGATTCCCCTGGCGGCCGCGAACGTGGTCGCGGGCTGGGTGTTCTGGCTGCTGTACCCCGGCAACGAGAGTCTTTCGCTTACCCTGACTGTCAACATCGCCATCGCTGCGGCCGTCACAGCCTGGGGCGCGTTGATCCAGTCCCAGAGCGCGCTGCTGGCCGTCTACCGCGAACGCGCCGAACGCGCCGAGGAGGAGCAGCAGATTCGCGAGGACCACATCCGGGCCACCGAGCGCACCCGGATCGCGCGAGAGATGCACGACGTGGTCGCCCACCGGATCTCACTGGTCGCGCTGCACGCCGGCGGGCTCGAGGTGGCGCCCTCGCGTGAGGACGACATCGTCGCGGAGACGGCCGCGCTCATCCGCAGCTCCGCGGTGCAGGCCCTCGACGAGCTCCGAGCCGTGATCGGCCTCCTGCGTGAGGACGAGCCACGCTCGCTGGAACAGCCTGGGCTCGACCGCATCGACGACCTCATCGCAGAGGCACGCGAGGCCGGGCAGCAGGTCGCACTCCGGCTCGACCCCACGCTCGGCTCGTTTGGCCCGCCTCCCGGAAGCGCTGTCGGACGCGATGTCTACCGCATCGTGCAGGAGGGCCTGACCAACGCACGCAAGCACGCACCCGGCGAACCTGTGCGGGTCCGCGTAACTCGCACGGGAGCCGACGTCGAGGTCGACGTGATCAACCGCTGTGCAGCCGCCTCGCTCGACGTACCGGGCGCGAGCAGCGGCCTGCTCGGGCTCGTCGAGCGCACCACCCTCGCCGGCGGAACGCTCACCCACGGAACGACCGCCGACGGCGAGTTCGAGCTAAAGGCGCGGCTGCCATGGCCCTGAGGGTGCTCGTTGTCGATGACGACCCCTTCGTCAGGGCCGGACTCCGGATGGTGCTCTCCAGCGACCCCGACCTGGACCTGGTCGCCGAGGCCACTGACGGCGCGCAGGCCGTGGCTCGCACCCACGAGCATCGCCCAGACGTCGTCCTGATGGACCTGCAGATGCCAGTCCTCGACGGCGTCGGGGCGACCCGGCAGATCACTACCCGGGCGGAGGCGCCCGCGGTGCTGATCCTGACCACCGTCCACCTCGACTCCTACGTCCTCGACGCGCTGGAGGCCGGTGCCCGCGGCTACCTGCTCAAAGACACCGCACCCCGCGAGCTGACCCGGGCGGTGCACGTCGTCGCGAGCGGTGGATCGGTGTTCTCGGCACCGGTCACCGAACGCCTGGTCCAGCAGCTTGGCCGCACAGACGAAGACCAGATCGCCCAGCGGGCGACCCGGCGTCTGGCGGTTCTCACCGAGCGAGAGCGTGCCGTAGCCGAGGCCGTCGCCGACGGGCTCTCCAACGCCGCCATCGCTGAAACCCTGTATCTCGGCGAAGCCACCGTCAAGACCCACGTCTCCCGGATCCTCACCAAGACCGGAACCACCAACCGCGTCCAGATCGCCCTGCTCATCTACCAGACACGAGCGTAAGTGCCCGGGGGAGCCGGTCGCTGACCCGCTTGGCACCAAGACAGCTAAGATTATCGGCGATAAGCTTCGGTTGGCATCCGCGCGACACACCCAAGGAGTCTCGATCTCATGACGGTCACCTCCACCGTCGACGTCTTCCGCACCATGGCCCTCGGCCTGCTCGACCGCCTCCAGCTGACAATCTTCCCGGTGATCGCTGGGAAGACAGGAGCGCACCCGCTCTTCGAAGGCTCGGCTGGCTTCGACCTCGACCTGCTCGAAAGGCCAGACCTTCGACGGCGGGATCCAGAAGCTCGTCTACCGACCCACTCAGCATGGCTGAGCCTGTCCCGGCCGAGGGCCCCGGCCGAGTGCGTCGGCCGCACGCAACACGCTCCCGCAATCGCCGCGCGGCACTGACCCTGGTGGTCCTCACCCCGCTGGTCGCGGAGCTGGCGCTGGGTTCGACACCGATCCGGATGGCGTGGCTGGTCATCCTGTGGGTGCCTATCTACGGCGCCGGAGTGCTGGCGGTGCGCGAGCTCGTGGTCCGCTGCGGCCGAGGGTGGCCGAGCATCCTGCTGATGGCGCTTGCCTACGAGCTGCTGGAGGACGGGCTCGGCCTGCAGGCACTGACGAGCCCGCATCTCTACGACGCAGCCGACTGGGGTCTGCGGGTGTTCGGGTTCAACGCGCCGTACTGGGAAGCCAACGTCGTTTACCACGCCGTGTTCACCCTGGCGATCCCGATCGCTGTGACCGACCTGCTCTTCCCCCTACATCGTGGCCGGCCCTACTTGGGACGAACCGGCCTGGTCGTCTCCGGTCTGGTCGCCCTGCTCGGCGTCGGCGTGCTGCGCGGCAGCGTCCCTCCCCAGGAAGACCGGGCTACCAGGCACCGCTGGGGTTCGTCCTCGGTTGCTTCATCGTCGTGCTGGTGCTCGGGGTCCTCGCCCTGCGCGTCCTCCCGCGCCCCCAGCGTGCCCCGCACGACACCGAGGTCCCTTCCCGGGCCTGGCTGTTCGGCGGCGCCGCGGTGGCCACGCTGGCGTTCTTCGCACTGACCTTCCCGATGTTCGACGCCGCGCAGCCCGCGTTCACCCACGGTCACGTGGTGGTCGCCCCGATGCTGGCGGCAGCCGCACTCGTCGTCGCGGCCTATCGGATCCTGCGGCGGATAGCCGGGTCATCGACGTGGACCGAACGCGACACGGTGGCGCTGGTTTCCGGAGCCCTGATCGCGCACAGCATCGGCGGCCTGCTGACCGTGGCCCACACCAACATGGACAGGGTCGGCCTGATCGTCATCATCGCCGTGACGAGCCTGGCTATGTGGCGGCTGGACCGACAGCTACAGCGACGCGAGCGATCCAGTGCCGCCATGACGAGTCCCGCCACCGGCGAGAAGCCCCGGTCAGCCTGAGCCGCCCCCGGTGCAAGGCAGCGCAACATCCACGGCCAGTGGTCAGGCAGGCCGCAGCTCCCGATACGTTGAGTGTCATGCCTTATCCGCGCCGAACTGACCGCGCTGCGATCGTGGCGGCCGCGATCGCTGTGATGGACGAGCGTGGACTCGATGGCGTGTCGCTCCGGGCGATCACGGCACACCTCGGCATCCAACAGCCAGCCCTATACCACCACTTCGCCAGCAAGACCGCGCTGCTCGATGCCGTCGCCGATGAGATCCTCGACCGTCACCACACCGCCCGCCTGCCCGCCGACGGCGAGGCGTGGGATGCGTTCGTCGCCCGGAACGCCCGGAGCCTGCGTGGCGCTATGCTTCGCGTCCGTGACGGGGCCCGGCTGATCGCCTCGACAGGCTCTCGCAGCCCGAGCATCGACATCGCGATCGCTCAGACCACGCTCCTGGAAGGCGCTGGTTTCAGCGGAACAGAAGCCGTTCTGGCCCTGATCGCCGTCTCTCGCTACACCATCGGCTCCGCGATCGAACAACAGGCCGCCCGCGACGGCGGCGACATCGTGATATCCACCAGTCGCACGGACGAACCGGCGACCCACCTCCTGAACATCACGCGGCAGGTGGTAGCCCTCGGCGCGGACCACGAGTTCGACGTCGGGCTCGCCGCCCTGATCGCCGGGTTGACCCCAATGCCGCGCAGTTAAGGGTGTGGCCTGTGGTGCAACTGTGGCACGCGGTGGCGGTGTGTCGGGTATGGGAGCAACGGAACTCCCGGTAGTGAGTGGGTTGTCCTGCAAGACACCCCGGTTCCCAGGGAGTTCCGTTGTCTTCTCATCCTGTCATGGCTGGCCCGCCGCCGAGCGTGGTGGGCCCGTTCGCGGCGGGTCATCTCGGTGAGTTGACCCGGATCGTCTCCGGCGATCTGGTCGATGCGGTCCTGCTGTCCGTACGGCTGAGTCGCGTCGCTTCAGCGCTTCACCATTGACTATGGGCGATTGCCCACAGTACTGTGGGCGACCGCACATAACCCGACGGCTGGAGTTGCGAAGTGATCGAGACCGACATCACCGTGGCGATCCCGGCGGGGCGGGCCGTGTCTGCGGTCCGTTCCGCGATGAACCCGCTGCTCAGTGAGCTTCGCTCGATCTCCGGGGCCCTCCGGAGGAACGGTGTTGCCAGCCTCGTGGCTCCGCCGCGAAGCGCATTCGACTTCCTGCCCGAGCTGGTTCTGCCCTTTCTGGAACGCCGGTCACCTCTTGTCGAAGGTGTGGGCATCGCCTATTCGCCGGGCGCGCTCGCCGATCACTCGACCTGGCTGGATTGGTGGTCGTGTCGCGGCAATGATCGACCCGTGCATATTCCGTACGACCTCGACCCGCGCTCGCTCTGCTTCTACGACTACGCGTCCAGCGAATGGTTTCAGGCGTCCCGGGAGTCCGGTCTTTCGGTGGCTGTCGGGCCGTATGTCGACGCCGGCGAGGCCGTCGTCAGTACGGTCCGCCTGGCGGTGCCGGTCGTCATCGCCTCGGGCAGACACGCACTCGGTTGTGATCTGTCCTTGGCCGAGCTGGAATCGCTGTTCGTCCACGCGGTGGCGGGCATCGACCCGGCGTTGACCCTCGTCGGTGGTGGTGGCCGGGTGCTCGCCTCGAACTCGGCTCAGTACGCTCCCGGCACCAGGGCCTCGGATGCCTGGCCGTCGTGGCCCGTCTTCGCGGCCGAGGATCGGTGTGCCACGGTGTGGACGGTGCGCGCGCCGACCGGCGGGCCGGGTCGCGGCTCCGGTGGATCCAATCAGGT
>JBDIAG010000349.1:0-5449 GCA_039812305.1 Actinomycetales bacterium
CACGTCCCAGAACCGCGGGACGTGCCGGGCGATCGTGGACTTGCCCGACCCGGACGCCCCGACGAGCGCGCAGACCGATCCGGCCGGGATCTCGAAACCGATGCCGTCCAGGGCCCGGCGGGCGCGCGGATCCGACAGGTCGGCGTTGCCGTAGGAGAAGGTGACGTCGGTGAAGGCGATGGAGCCGTCGGCCGGTTCGCGCGGCTCCGCCGGCCTCGGGAGCGGGTCGAGGTCGAGGATCTGGCCGATCCGGGCGGCGCCGGCCTTGGACTGGTTGATGTAGTCGCTGAGATACATGAGCGGCACGATCGACTCGATCGGCATGGTGCCGATGAGGACAGCGACGACGAGATCCGTCGGCGACATCGACCCCGCGGTCACCAGCCAGGTGCCCACCCCGGCGACGATGACCAGGGTGGGCAGCGGCGTCATCGCGGCGCGGGTGAGCACGCCGGCGGTGTAGCTCTGCCGCTGCCAGTTCTCGGTGGCGCGGGTGAACTCGGCGACACTGCGGGCGAACCGGGCGAAGGACGTGGTGCCGTCGTCGAAGGTGCGCACCACCGGCATGCCCTGGACGAACTCGACCACCGCCTCGTTGATGTCCTCGTTCGCCTCGTCGTAGGCCCGGCGCTGGGCGGCGTAGTCCCGGGTGACGAGCGAGAAGCCGACCGCCACCAGCGGGAAGACGACCAGCACCGCGAGCAGCATCCGCCAGTCGACGATCGCCAGGGCGATGAGCGCCGCGACCGGTTGCGCCAGTCCTCCGCCGAAGATCGGCACCGAGTCGGCGACCGCGCCGTGGAGGGCGCGGACATCGTCCTGGACGACCTTCTTCAGCGCCCCGGAACCGAGCCGTTGCACCTCCCCCAGCGGGATCCTGGCGAGTTGCTCCCCCAGATCGCGGCGCAGGTGCGTCTCCAGCTCGAAGGAGGCGAGGTGCGAGACATCGAAGGCGATCTTGCGGAACGCGAAGCGGGCGATCGCGGCGATCAGGGCACCACCGAGCAGCCAGACGACCCGGCTGCCGCGCGGATCCGCGGCCAACAGCTCCCCGACCGCCAGCCCGACCAGCACGAGACCGACCACGGCCGCGACCGCCCCCAGCGCGCCGAGGCCCAGCGCGAGGATTAATCGACCACGCACGGGCCCGAGCAGGCCCAGCAACCGTTTGCCCGGATCCACTGCCGGACGCTCGTCCGCTTCTCCCCGCTCCGCCACTGTCACCACCCGCTTGCGTACGCCGTTACATCGTTGCTGAACTGCTGTTCTTGGCTGTGAGACTAGCTCAGGGCACCGTATTGCGTACAGCGTTACAAGGGTCACAGACGACGGCTGTGGCCCTCGCCAGACGGACGACGTGCCGCGGTCGGGTGGGATGCCCTTCTACGAGTGGGCAATCCTCCTCACCGGTGGGGCGGATTGCCTACTCGTCGCGCTGGCGGGCCGTCGTCGGCCGTGATCGGCCCTCAGGTGAAGTAGCGCAGGGTCACGTACACCCAGGCCATCGCCGTGCTGATCAACGTGACGACGATGCCACGGCTGGTGAACTCCCAGAACGTGATCGGGTGGCCGGCCCGTCCGGCGATGCCGATGCCGACGACGTTCGCGCTGGCCGCGACAGCCGTGCCGTTGCCGCCGAAGTCGGCGCCCAGGGCGAAGGCCCACCACAGCGCCTGACCGCTGCCCGGGTCGGTGCCCTCAGTGACCAGACCGTCGACGATCGGAGCCATCGTGGCGGCGTACGGGATGTTGTCGGAGAAGGCCCCGAGCACGGCCGAGCCGAAGAGCAACGCGCTGGCCGCCGCGAAGTAGTCGTGCCCCACCACATTGACCGCCCACACCCCGATCGCCGAGATGACGCCGGTGTGGACGAGACCGCCGACCATCACGAACAGGCCCATGAAGAACACCAGGGTCGGCCACTCGACCTCGGGCACTACGTCGAGGATGTCGACGCCGGTCACGAGCACCATGACGAGAGCGCCAACCAGCGCGATGATCGACGGCTCGAGATGCAGGACTCCGTGCAAGGTGAATCCGACGATCACCAGGTTCAGCACGACGAGGCATCGCACCAGGAGCTTCGGGTCGGTGATCGCCCGCTTCTCCTGGAGGGCCATGACGGCGCTGGCGTTCTTCGGGTTGTACTGGAAGTCCTTGCGGAAGAGGAACCGGGTGAACAGCACGAAGACGGCGAAGATAATCACCACGATCGGCGTCATGTGAATGAGGAAGTCGTTGAAGGTGAGCCCCGCCCGGCTGGCGATGATGATGTTGGGCGGGTCGCCGATCAAGGTGGCGGCACCGCCGATGTTGGACGCCAGGATCTCGGCGATGATGTACGGCTGAGCCCGGATATGGAGGCGGTCGCAGACCACGATCGTGACCGGGACGACCAGCATGATGATGGTGACGTTGTCGAGGATCGGCGAGGCGATCGCGGTGATCGTCATGAACATGACCATCAGCCGGTACGGCCTGCCCTGTGACTTCTTGGCCGCCCAGATGCCGAGGTACTCGAAAAGACCTGTCTGTTTGATGACGCCGACGATGATCATCATTCCGAGAAGGAGGAAGATGACATTCCAGTCGATGCCCTCGTGCTCGGAGTAGAACACCTCCGCCCCGGGCACGATCCCGGTGATCGCCATTGCCGCAGCGGCGATCAGCACCACCTTGACTTTGTCGGCGCGTTCGGTGGCGATGAAGACGAAGGCGACGATGAAGATCACCAGCGCGAGCACAGCGTCCATCAGCACCGCCGATGGCAGAGAGGACGACGGGCGCTGGACGCCGCAGGTGTCAGTCGTCGAAGTCGGGAATCGCCAAGTTCGCCAGCAGCGTCGGCAGGGTGATGCAGCCGACCAGACGTCCGTCCGGACCGACGACCGCGACCAGGGGGCTGTGCATCCGCGCCATCAGGCTGGCGACTTCGAGCAGGGTCGCGTCCGACTGCACGGCCACCTGCTTGGTCGGCTGCGGCGGCAGGCAGTCGCCGACCGTCCGATTGCCGAACTCCTGCCAGAAGAGATCCGCGTGGGCCTCGTCGATGGTCCGGGCCAGGGCCGGGTCGCGCTGATAGCCCGGCGCCACGATCATCCGCAGGACCTGACTGCCCGGGAGCACGACGCGGGGCCTGGACTTTCGATCGACCACGATCAGCCCCGGGAGTCTCTGAGCGGCCATCACCTTGACGGCTCGGGTGACCGGGTCGCCGAGCGTGATCGTAGGAACCTCGACCGCGATGTCGCTTGCCTGCATGGCCCTTACCCTTCGCGCACAGGTCAATCGCCCACGATACGTCGCATGACGAGTTCTCGGGCGTGCGCGGCGGTACAACGCCGCCATCGACCGGCGGGGAGTGCGCCTGCCCCGCGCCGGCAGCGACTCGGACGGCACACACACCGATACGGACCTGACCCGTGCGTGTCACAGCACCCTCCTCATGGCACCCGCGGGCGAACGCCGATCGACCTCCGCCGAATCCGGAATCACAGTGTCGCTGGGTGGCCGGGTGCGCCGCTATCCGTGCTGACACCCATTTAGTGGGGTGCTCCAGAAGGGCTGCGCGCCTGCGATGTGACTCGGCATCGAGCCGCCGAGGGTTGGGCAGTGACGTGAAGCCGGGGCCGGGTGGGCAGCCACGCACGTGAGGCGTCGGGCAGTCAGGCGCGTGAGGCCGGGACTGAGCGCGCAATCACGCATCTGATCCTGCGGCTGGGCGCGCAATCACGCGCCTGGACGCAGGTTCACGCGCCGGACGAGACGCAATGTGGTGGCCAGGGATGCTCGGTCGACGACGGACCGGAACGTTGTGCCCCCGGCAGGATTCGAACCTGCGCACCCGCCTCCGGAGGGCGGCGCTCTATCCCCTGAGCTACGGGGGCCAACGACGAAAAACAGTACCAGCCCGGAGGGCAACTTCCGAAACGGCTATCCGGCTGGGTCCCGGTCGGGGTGTCCGGCGGTGCCTCTCGGCGCCCGCTCAGCCGCGTGTGCGTCGTTTCGACGCCTGGTGGGTGGTCCTGGGGGAACTCTGTTCGGCGGCCGCGGCCGCCGCATCACGCTTGGCACGCTGCTTGGCCACCTCGGCGACGTACTCGAAGTGCCACGGCTCGTGCGGGCCGCGTCCACCCTCCCGGGCCCATTCGGGGTTGTCCCAGCCGAACTTGGGTGCGTTCGCGACCATCCACTTCCACTGCTCGCTGTGGTCGTCCTGGATCCCGCCGCAGAGGTCGACCGCCAGCGCCCACCCGTGGTTGCTGGCCCCCGGCGCGGCGGCGAGCCCGGGTTTGCGGGCCTTGACCTGCACCTGCTCCTCGTAGCTGCGGTAGGCGTCCCCGACGCACAGGTCGGCGCCGAAGACCACCGCGTACTCGGCGTTGAGCCGTCCCAGGGCGAGCGCGGCGTCCCCGCGCAGGCGGCGCGGCCCCTGCTCGGAGCCGTCCGTGGCGGTCCACGGCAGCACGCACAGGTCCTCGACGTTCAGCTTGCCGTTCTCGGCGTCCGGGTTGACGACGTTGCCCGTGCAGTCCGGCATCGCCGCGCGGGCCTGACTGACCGACACCGCCTCGCCCTTGACGCGCAGGGCCTCGATCTCCGCGGGGGAAAGCTCCACCGGCACCGGGGAGTGGAACTCGGCGGGAAGCACCCCGGCCGGCTCCGGATCCGGCGGCACGGCGAGGAACTCGACCGGAGGGAGCACGCTGGCCGCCCTCGGGAGATTGCGCACCGAAGCCCGGGCGCTGTGCTGCGGCTCGATCAGCCCCTTGACACCGATCACCGGGGAGATGATGGTGGCGGCCCCGAGTGCGATGGCGATTCCCGCACGGAACGCGTGCACTCCGGGATGGTGCTGACGTGCCACTCGACCTCCTGAGCCGTAACCACCACCCAGCGGAGGACCCCCACTACCTCGAAAGGGTGAACTTGAATCACGGGCATGTAACAGGACGGCGTGTCGAAACGTCAAGTTGAGACTCAATGTTAGCCAACGAGATTCTCCTCACGTATGGCTGGCCGAGAGCGGCTGATCGACGAGACCCCCACGCGCGCAACCGAAACGGGACGCAACCGAAACAGCGCCGAGGCCGGTACCCTCGGGGGTGTACCGGAGTGGTGCCGGGGCCGGATCCATCGTGACGAGGAGTCCCCATGCCCATCGCGCCCGAACCTTCCGATGCGATCGTCCGCCCGTTTCAGCGGGGGGATCGCGACCAACTCACCGAGCTCGTCAACCGGCACGCGGCCGCGGTCGTGCCCGGTGTCAGCGTGACCGTCCACACCGTGCTGGCTCAACTGGAACGAGAACCGAAAGAGGCGATCGTCGACCCGTGGGTGCGGGCCCGGCAGACCCTGGTCGCCGAACTGCGCGGCGCGGTGGTGGCTGCCGCCCTGCTGTTGCGCTACGACGACGGCCCGCAGGTGGGCCCGACCTACCGGGGCGCGG
>JBDIAG010000350.1:0-5447 GCA_039812305.1 Actinomycetales bacterium
ACGCCGAGTTCTGGCAGCGCACCGGCCAGCTCCACCCCGACATCGACCTCAACAACGAAGCAACCCTGCCCACCGATCACGGGGGCAGGGTTGGACTTCGACCAAATGGTGGACTCCATCGACCACTACGGGAACAGGCGACAGCGGGTTGAGCGGGTCGTTTCCGCCTGGAATCAAGGGTCCGACGGTGTGGCCCAGCCTGCCTGCGAGCCTGATGACCCACTGATCGAGGCCGCCGCAGAGCCAAGGAAACGCGCGCGAACACGGCTGACCGAGGTAGTGGACGCTATGCGAACAGCCCGCGCCAACGGCGTCAGCGTCATCGTCTTGGCGAAGCAGTTCGGCGTGCATCGTGGCACCGTGTGGGTGAACACGCGCGAGTCGCGGTGAGGACAGCGCGCAACCTCACGGACGCAGGCTGAGTGCGGCGGGAACGCCCGTGTTCGTGTCGATCCAGGTAGGCAACTCGGGGTCGATCCAACCGGTTAGGGAGAGCAGGTCATCCCACCGAGCGTCGAGGTCGAGCGGCCAGATGCGGTGATGGTGCCCGATACGGTTGCGCAGATCACGCATTCTGGCGAGTCGATCCCGCACAGGGACCGGGGAACGATCCGGAGCATGGCGAACGCGGCGGCGAGGTCCGGCCAGAGGAACGTCTGTCTCCGGGCGACGAGCTGATGCCAGAACCCGAAAGGGAGCTCCGAGATGATCTGCGCGGGATCGAGCGGCTTTCCGTTGGCCTGCACTCGGCGGATCGCGGTCGCGATGTCCTGGTACGGGTGGGCATGACGACCGACCCCACGGGCGTCACGGCCCAACTCTCGAGCGTCGTCAAACACCCAGTGTCGAGCATGCCCCCGTTTGCGCTGACGTAGCATCAGACGTGCGTCCAGAGCGTTGCGGAGGGAGACTTCCAGGTAGCCGAGGGCTTCCCAGAACGCTGCCGAGCAGCGGCTGTTCCACTGGTATAGGCGTGCAGCGGAGTCTTCGTCGCCGTTGGTCGCGGTCAGGTAGAGCCGTAGTCGTTCGTCGGAGAAGTGCCGCCGCATCAGCTCCCACTCTGACGTACCGTCAGAGGGCGAGGAGTGCGTCATTGCTGCTCCTGAGGTAGTCTGGTGTGTGAACACCCCGGAACCGTCCCTGTAGCTCTTCGGAGCCGATCACACGGCCGGGGTTTCAACATTCTCCCACGCGGAAGCGCGACGGGTCGGCGAGTCCACACCGGCCGTATTGCCGATCAGGCTCCGTCAAAGAGGTCGCGCAGGTGCGGCTGGTTGCCATTGCACACTTCGATCATGAAGCGGTGGACGAGTTCGGCCCGGTGATCGAGGTAGGCGGAGAAGTCTGGCTGGACGGCGGAGCGCAGCTCCTCGCCTGCGGGCTGGTCGTAGAGCCGGCAGCAGCGATGGCATCGTAGGGGACGAGGTGTGACTCCAGCCGATCCTTGATGTCTCGCGGTTCCGGGGCGTGCTCGGCGCGCTTCTCCAGATAGGTGAGCGGGTCGAGGCGTCCGATGGAGCGGTTGGTCTTCCAGGTGATGAGCGCGCAGTTCAGCGCCAACATCGAGTCGATGCCTGCCTCGGTGAGCAGCTCGTTCGGGAAGACGTGGTGGTCTCGCGGCGCACGACGTTCTCCGCGGAGATGATCGTGTCGTCGGCGAAGTCGCGAGCACCGAAGTAGTTCGCCGCAGCGAGGATCGCACGGGCGAGCGAACGGCGTTGTCTCGGCCCATGACGCAGCTTTCAACTCACGCAATCCGGGCAGCGGATACAACTCTTCGTCGAAGACCGGCACGTACGCGGTAGAGCGCGGTCAGCGACAACGCCGTGACTTCGGCGTGCTACCCCAGTCTATCGAGAGCCCTCGATATGCGTTGAGCCGAGCACCCCTACTGAGCCGCCACGCGTCTTGCAGGTCGCGGACACGTACCACTGGCTTCGCGCCGCTGGTCGCGACGGATCATCGTCTCGCGGATGCGCACACGTACGAGCAGCGCGCCGCTGATCGGCCCCAGGACGCAACTCGAGCCGCCAGGCTTGATTCGTCTGATGTGAAGCCCCCGCAGGGCGCTAAACGAGGTGCGTACAGTCGGGCGGGAACGATCGCGCGGGCTCGCGCTCTGGCAAGATCGAGCCAACCTGGGAAGGAGGCGAGCGGTGGAACCATCAGACGAGGACGTCCGTGAGCGTCTGGCCGCCGAGTTCGCCTCCAGGCAGGAAGTTCCAGGACCGATCCGTGCGGTCGTGCTTGAAGTCCCTACAGAAGGGTCGGAAGTCGTGCCGCCGGGGTCCATTCTTTTCGCGTGGGCGTTTGACGATTCTGCCCTCGATCGGGTGGAGTCCGGTCTCGACGATCCGGCCTCGCTGAGTGACGCGCTGGTCGGGAGTATGGACGGCTTAGACCTCCCACTCGAAGAGAAATTTGACATCCTCACACACGTACCGGCATTCGCCGCGGTGAAATACCGCGACCGAGTGTTGATCGATGCGGCGACTCTGCCGCCGGCGCTCTCATCGGTGGGATACCTCGTACTGCCCTGGCTGGGGCTTCCGCTCGATACCGGCTTGTTCGCGACATCGTCATGGATCCTGCCAGACGCTGAACCGCTATCCGTCCTAGTGGTAGCCAATCCTCCGCTCGAAGATCCGACGGAACGGGCACTGCTGAGCGCCCTTCCCGAAAACACTGATCCCGAGATGATGGCCGCAATGAACACAGTCACCGTGGTCACCAAGGAAGTGGGGAAGGGGGCGTTGACGTGGGCCGTCGATAAGGTCACGGACAAGGCGCTGGACAAGGTCAAAGACTGGAATCGCAACAACGAGCGCGAGCGGCAAAGAGACCGAGCCCAGGCCCAGGAGCGGGCGCGACTTCGCCAACAGGCGGAGCAGACCCGGTATCGCAATGCAGGCATCGTCGCGAGCGACACGCGAGTTCCGACTGGCGAAACTGGCTCCCCGGCAGGCATGACGATTGATCAACTCGTCGAACGTCGCATCGCAGCATTGCGGGGGAGCCGCGAGGACGATGACACTTGATGCAAGCCCACTGGTGTGGATAGTTGTCCTATCCTGGCTTGCGCTGACAGTGGCCGCGAACCTCCCTCAAGTTGGAACCCGGCTGCGACTGTACGATCCTCTGGACTTGCTTCCAGCCTGGACCTTCTTTGCGCCGAACCCCGGCGTGGTAGATCCTGCCCTCTTCGTGCAAGATATCTTTCCCGACGACACCACATCGCCCTGGCGCGTTGCCTGGATTGAGCGTCCATCTCGATTCCGCCCAGTCTGGAGACCAGGCAAGCGAACGGCGAAGCTTGTTTCCGACTGTACGTCGACCGTCCGGGTCGCAGCTGCGATGGAAGACGAAACGCTCACCGCCGCCTTCCTGATCTTGGCATCGGTGGCTGCCGTCCGCGGCCACGAGGGGGGTGCGGTCCAGTATCGGTTCGGGATCGCGGACGTCTATCGCTGGTGGGAACGAGATCGGCATCCCACGATGGTCTACATATCTCCACCGATAGCGCTGACACGCAACTCGGAGGCTCGGTGACGACCGATGTCGCCATCGTGGGCTGCGTGATGATCGCTGCGATTGGCATCATCATTGACTCGGCTGAGTTTCTCGCCGCACGACATCAGATCGCCCGCGCGTTCCGATGGGATGCACTGGCGACGATGGTCCGACCGTCCGGCGCTTCGTCGCCGGTCGCCAGAGCGGTCTCCTCGGCCTTCATCTGGAACGGCGTCGCCTTCCACGTGATCCGAATATCCCTAGCAACGGCGGCGCTGCTAGCGGCAGCGGCCGGTTCTTTGGTGGGTGCGTCCTTAGCCACGCTCCTACTCCTTGTGATGCAGATGCTGCTCGGGCTCCGCCTCGGGTATGGCATGGACGGCGCAGATCAGATGTACACCATGGTCCTCGCCGGGATCTCGTTGACGCTCGTCTCCCACGCGGCCGGACTCGCCTTCGTAGCCGGGCATTCGCTTTTGTCATATTGGATCTCGGGCGTTGCCAAGCTCGCGGGTGAGGAGTGGCGCTCCGGGCGCGCACCTGCCGCCATCGTTTCGACAGTTGGACATGGCTCCGAGTTCGGCGCGCGAATAGTCGGTCGGTTCTCAAGGCCACTCGCATACACCACGATGGGGTTCGAAGTCGCTGGGCCATTTCTGGTAGCGTTCGGGCCCGTCGGCGGGGTCGCATTTGGCATCGCAGCGCTCGGCTTCCATGTCTCGATCGCGACAGTCATGGGTCTGAACAACTTCGTTTGGGCGTTCGGCTCGGCTTTGCCGGCGGTTGTGTGGCTGTCGACATTGATGGCCTAGTCCTCAAGCCTCTCCAGGGTGGAGCACGGCCTCCCGGGGTCGCGTTCCATGCCGTCTGTCTGGCCAAGAAATCGCTCAACTCTTGCGCGATCTCATCGCCTCACACATCACCCAGCACGGCGGATGTCACCGCGCTCTTCGAGTCCGCAGCGAACCGCGATCCTTGCTTCGCACGCGAAATTGCCTTGAGCCAGTCCTCACCGCAGCCGACACACCACCTGTAGTCCCCCAGCTCGGTTCCGCGCCGCGTGTGTCGTGCACCACTTCCGGGTCACGGATGCGCATGGCATCTGCACCGTTGTCCTCGGTGTTGTTCGAAACTGCTCAGTTCGCAATATACGCAGCGCGCGCCGCTTTCGCCTTCTCCCAGTCTTGCTGCACTTCGCTCACAGTAGGCTTAGTGCTCATGTACTCGGCGGCGTGAGAGTGTCCGGTCATCCGCTCGCAAGCACGATTGAAAAGAGGTTCAATGACTGCAATGGCAGAATCAAGCCGAGAGCTGTCGATCTTCGACAGACGCGTCATCATAATGTTCTTGCGATATCTCTGTGTAACGTTCTGTAGGAGTTCCTGCTCCACGAATGCTTCGCACCAGGCGCGAATTAGGTCGTACGTCTCCTTGATGAGTGCATCCTGAACCACCGGCTCAGCACTCGTCATCTCCTGAAGTTTGGCGTTGATCCGCTTGGCTAGATCGGCTGGCGTATCGAGCCTCGGCTCGACATCCGGGGCCAGGATCCCCTTGGCCTCTCCACCGTCGCGTACCTCGTAGATTTTCGTCCTGAGCTTCTTGTTTTGCCTGGCTCCCATCAGCGCTGACGCGAACATGATGTTGTGGGTCAAGACAACAACCTGATGTGTCTCAGCGAGATTCTGGATGCGTGCAGCAACCTCATCAAGTCTGCGGTAGTCGAGACTTGTCACCGGGTCATCGAAGATCAGAGGTGCTTTGGTCCCTCGCATCCGACTCTCGGCAAGAAAGTCGGCCAGCGCCAACACCTTCTGCTCACCTTCCGAGAGCACTGCAGATGGCTTGTAGGAGGCGACCGCCTTCTTGCGTTGCGCCTGTCCGCTTCGCCCCTGAAATCGAAGTGCAACTTTAGGCGCTCGGAGGCGAGCGCACTC
>JBDIAG010000351.1:0-5441 GCA_039812305.1 Actinomycetales bacterium
CCGTGCTCATCGTGGCGGCCTCGGTGCTCGGCTACCACACCATCATGAGGATGCAGTCGGTGCTCACGTGGATCACCGGCGCGGTCACGATCCTCTACATCGTCCTGGCGATCCCGCACATCGACATGGAGGCCGTGCTGGCGCATCCCGCGGGCAGCCCGGGTCAGGTGCTCGGTGCGTTGGTGATGGTCATGACCGGTTTCGGACTCGGCTGGATCAACATCGCGGCCGACTGGTCGCGATACCAGAGGCGGACGGCATCCGACGGGGCGATCGTGTTCTGGAACACCTTCGGTGGAGCGGTCGCCCCGGTCATCCTCGTCGTCTTCGGTCTGCTGCTCGCCGGCTCCGACGAGACCCTGATGGCCGCCGTCGGCGCCGACCCGATCGGCGCCCTGGCAACGCTGCTGCCGGTGTGGGTGCTCGTGCCCTTCCTGCTGACAGCCGTGCTCGCGCTCGTCTCCGGCGCCGTGCTCGGCATCTACTCCTCCGGCCTGACGTTGCTGAGCCTCGGTATCCGCATCCCTCGTCCGTCGGCGGCGGCCATCGACGGCGTCATCCTCACCGTCGGCACGATCTGGGTGGTCTTCTTCGCCGAGGACTTCCTCGGCCCCTTCCAGTCGTTCCTGATCACCCTCGGCGTGCCGCTGGCGTCCTGGGCGGGCATCCTCATCGCGGACATCCTGCGCCGGCGACACGACTACGACGAGGTGGCGCTGTTCGATCCGAACGGCCGCTACGGCGCCTGGGACTGGACCTCGATCGTCACGCTGATCGTCGCCTCGGTGATCGGCTGGGGCTTCGTCGTGAACCAGTTCGCGGACGAGGCCGCGTGGAACAACTGGCAGGGCTACTTCCTCGGCGCGATCGGCGGCCGGGACGGCGACTGGGCCTACGCAAACCTCGGCGTTTTCTTCGCTCTGGTAGTGTCGTTCGCCGTGGCATGGTTCGCCCGAATGGGGAAGATTCAACGGCAGGAGCACACGTGAACGACACCTCAACAGGCTTCCGGGAACTCGAGCCCTGGCTGGTCGTCATCGACCCGCAGAACATCTTCGCCGCTCCCGATTCCGACTGGGCGTCACCGTTCTTCGCCGACGCCATCGTGAACATCCGCCGCCTCGCCGCTGCCTTCGGCGACCGGGTGCTCGTCACGCGCTGGCTGCCGACCGCCGATCGCGACACGTCTTGGGGCGACTACTTCCTGGCCTGGCCGTTCGCCGACCAGCCGCCGTCGGACCCGCTCTTCGATCTCGTACCCGAGGCCCGGGATCTGTCACCGCATCCGACGCTCGACCGGCCCACGTTCGGGAAGTGGGGCCCGGAGATGGAGGCGATCGTCGGCCACGCGCCGCGGGTCGTGCTGACCGGCGTCTCGACGGACTGCTGCGTCATCTCCACGGCGCTGGCCGCCGCGGACGCCGGCGCCTACGCCATCATCGCCGCCGACGCGTGCGCGGGCTCCACCGCGGAGAACCACACCGCGGCGGTGCAGGTGATGAGTCTCTATCCCCCGCAGCTGACGGTCTCCGATACGGCGGCCGTGCTCGCGGGCAGAGAGGTCGGCGCTTCCATCTGACCGATCCACATCGCCCGGCGCCTGCCCGGCACGTGGGCGTCAGCCGGTCGACCCGCTCGGAGACCCGGCGGCGCGGGCCCGCCCCTGGCCGATCGCCCGGTGTCGTGACGACGACACTCTTCGGGATGTGCTGAACGCGACGGACTCAGACGCAGCAGGGGCAGACGGGACCGCGGACGCGGACGCGCCGCACGTCCGCCCTGATGCCCTGGCGATCGACGTGCAGGCGCAGCCGCCCGAGACCGGGCAGGGTCGCGACCTCGTCAGCCACGGCACGTACCTGCTGCGCGGCGCCGGCGAGGAGATCCGCCGGCGCCCGCACGCCCCGCCGGGGCCAGCGCCACTCCTGCAGCGCTCGACGCGTGAGCCGCTGCGCCCGGCGCGAGCGACGCAGACGCAGGTGGGCCTGCTCCCGGTAGAAGGTCACGTGATTCTGCAGCATCTCGCGAAGCCATTGGCCGCCCTCTGCCAGCCGCTCGTCCGACCCGGCCAGCTGGGCCGCGACGAGCTCGGAGACAAGACTGTCGAGGAGGCCGGTCGTCGCGGTGCGAGCAGCATGGTCGTGGCCGAGCAGGTTGGAGGTCAGCGCGAGCCGGGCCGGACGCCAGGCCAGCGAGCGCGCGGAAGGACCACCGGCGTCCGTGACGACGGGCGGGGTCGGGACGATGGCGCGCAGACTGCGTTCGGTCCAGTACAGCTCGAAGGCACGGGTGGTCAGGAACGCGGTCATCCGGCTCTCGCGATGGGCCGGCGTGACGAGGACGTCGCGAAGCTCGGCGATGGTGCCGGAGAAGACGTCGGCCAGAACGGTGACCAGACCCGCGGCAACATCGGAGAGCGGCTGCTCGGCGAACGCGGCCGGATCGAGGTCGTCGTGTCGCAGTCCTCGCGCCGTACGGGCGTGACCCCGGACGTCGAAGCCCACGGTCTGGTCGATGATCGGCACGTTCGGACGCTCGAAGGCTCGCGCCGACTCGTGGTGATCCGGTGCCTGGCTCACACCGGGACGCCTCGCTTGTCGAGGGACTCCTGGACGATGCGGAGCTCGGCGAGCCCCGGGAGCTGGGCGATGTTGGCGTCGATGCGTGCCGCCTGCGCCCGCCCCCGCGAGCCGGAGAACAAGTGGTTCATCACGTGAGTCACCTCCGGCTCGGGCATCACCCCGCTGCCCACCGGACCCCAAAGCCGTTCGAGTGCAAGGCGAGCCAGCCGCTGTGCCCGGCGATTGCCGCCCAGTCTGGCGCGCGCCTGGGTGGCGTAGAAGGCCACGTGACGAGCCTCCTGCGCCGCGATGCGATGCAACAGCGGAGTGAGGGCCGGATGATCCTCGAGCTCGGCGAGCCGGCGGTAGGCCGCGCCCGCCGACCACTCGTTGGCCGCTCCCCAGGACATGTGCACGGCGATGAAGTCGCTACCGACGAGGTTCGCCACCACCGACTGTGCGATCGGTGCCAACCTGTCCCGCCACCCCAGCATCAGCCGCTTGGCCTTGAGCTGGTCGAAGTCGAGTGTGATGCCGTGCCTGCGCAGCACCTCGGAGAGGGCTTCACCGTGCCAGAACTTCTCACGGTTCCACATCGTCATGAACGAGGTGACCTCGCCCTCGGCGTGCGAGGGGGTGACCAGCATGTCGCGCAGGTAACAGACCGTGTGGTACTCGACATCGGCCATGTACCTGATCGTCCGCAACGTCCGCCCGGTCAACGGGCGGTCGTCGAAGGCGTCGAAATCAATATCCTCCCAGCGCACCCGATCCGAGGTGCTGGTGAAGCGATCGATGTCGAAGGCCATGCACTAACGCTACATTGACCGTTGCGCTTTCGCTACACCCCCTGTAGCGCGATGCTCGTCACTCCCGTGATTGTCTCAGTCCGCCGCGATGGAGGGCCAGAGAGTATCGATGACGCGCTCCGCCCATCCAGGACGGAAGTGCCCGTGGATCACGAAATGAGCCAGGGTCCCGCCCAGCAGAAGCTCGGCCACGGCCTCCTGGTCCAGGTCGTCGCGGAGTTCGCCCACCGCGATGCCTTGCGACAGCCGGTCGCACACCATCTGCCGGCGGGGCCGGATGTACTTCGTCCGGATCAGCTCGACGCGATCCGGATCCTCGTCCAGCACGACTCCGGCGAGGACGCCGATCGCGAGTCGTTCGTCGACGGTGCCGGCCATGCCCTCCATGATCGCGCGCAGATCCTCACGCACACTCGCGCCCGGTTGGATGGACCGGACGACGACCATGTCGTTGAGAGCGGCGCCGAGCAACTCGTCCCGATCCTTGTGGCGCCGGTAGATCGTGGTTCTCGCGACTCCGGAGCGAGCGGCGACCGCCTCGATCGTCACCCCCGCGGGACCGTGTTCACGCAGGACGGCCAGTGCGGCGTCGTAGATCTGCCGGTCCACGGCCGCACCTCGCCGACGACCGTGACGCCGGGGTCGCCGGGCTGCGGATCCCTCGTCAGGAGCCGCCGCCGTCGCGTCCGCCATGTCGCTCTCGATCCTGTCAGCCGATCAACGCTACGCCGAATGTACTGTTGCAAACCTGGGGCGTCGAATGCTCGGAACGTTCCTTGGCGAGTGAGGCGTGGCGCTGCGACCTGCCGGATAGCGCGCAGGTCCGCGTTCGTGGTGGTGTCGGGACGGTCAGTGCGACGGTCGGCGTTCGTGGTGGTGCCGGGACGGACGGCACGAAGATCCGCCTGGGTGGTCGAGCCGAGCCGGACGGCGCCCGGCCCGCGACCTCGACGGACGGCGGCCTACCCCCGGGCGGATTGGAGCGGACGCAGCTCGCTCGGCACCGGGGCGCCTTCGCAGTCGAGTCCCGCGGCGATCAGCTCCTCGTAGTGGCCGATCTTGTTCTCCAGCGCCGCCGAGGCCTCGTCGAGTCTGCGCCGCCGCTCCGCAAGCAACTCCCGGGTCTGCTCCAGCAGGCTGATGCGGCGACCGTGGCTGACGGCACCCTCGTGCAGCAACTGGACGAATTCCTTCATCGTGGCCGTGGGCATGCCGGTGTCCCACAGCGCGGTCAGCAGCAGTACCAGGTCCCGTTCGCGTGGACCGTACCGTCGGCGGCCCGACGAACTCCTGCTGACGGCCGGCAGGATCCCCTCCCGCTCGTACCACCGCAGGGTGTCGGTGCTGAGCCCGGTCAGTTCTGCCATCTCGGCGATGCTCAACGAAGTCTCGACCACGCCTTCGAGCCTACGACTTCACGCCGCCGAGGCCCACCGGACCGCTCCCCCGCCTGCGCAACCCGATCCGCCAGCTTCGAGATCATCGGAGGTGCCGAGCACGCGGTCCGCCCGAGTCGATCGCCGGTCGGGCGGCATGGTTCCGGGGCGCCGCAGTCCCGGTTGGGCGCGGTCCCGGTTGGGCGCGGTCCCGGTTGGGCGCGGTCCCGGGCTGCGCGGTCCCGGTCAGGGTGGGACGTCGGCGAGCGGTCACGTTCGGTGCCCAATGGTCGCGTTGGGGCGCCTGCAACGCGACCAGTTGGCGCCTTCCGTTGCCACTCGTCCCAGCGGGGACCGCTGCCGTGGCGCCGATCGCAGCGTGCCCGGGGCAGAACGGCCGTTTCGCCGCTCGGGACGGGTGCCGGGCATCCGGATGGCGGTGGAGCATCCGGAACAAGGCCGAGCATCCAGTTGACGGCCGGGCATCCGGCGATGTCCGGCCATTGAGCCGTTACCTGGATGCCGAGCGCTTACCCGGCTGTTTCCCGCCCGCCCGGCCTCAGCAGGCCCACCCGACATGCCCGCCTGTTCCACGACACGAGGCCGAGTCGACAAGCCCCGGCTGCTTGGCGCAACCAGCGAACGCCGCCCACTCGGCGCAAACCGGTAGCCATCGGCCCCTCGACACAACCGAT
>JBDIAG010000352.1:0-5441 GCA_039812305.1 Actinomycetales bacterium
GGCCGCCACGACGCAGGCGGCAACGGTGCCGATCACATACGCCAGTCCGGCGACGGGCGCTTCGCCGGCGAAGAGACGTACGGCGTCCACGCTGAAAACGCTGAAGGAGGTGTATCCCCCGCACACACCGACCGCGACGAACCGCCGGAGACGTTCGGAGCCCGGCTGGAGCCGTGCGGTCAGCAGCCCGAGGAGGAAGGCCCCGCTGAGGTTCACGACGTAGGTACCCCAGGGAAAGGGATAGCTGAGGCCCGCCAGCAGTTCCCCCAGCACCCACCGGAGACAGGACCCGATCGTTCCCCCGGCCATCACCAGACCCAGCGAGACCAGGTCTGGCCGGCTGTCGACCCTCGGGGCGGGTTCCGCTGTCGCATCGGGCCCGGCATCAGTCGCCGGTGGGTGCTCGATCAGGACACCTCGGCGAGTTTGTTACGGAGCTGGAGCACTGCCTTCGTATGCATCTGACAGATACGGGACTCGGTGACGCCGAGAACCTTGCCGATCTCGGCCAGGGTCAGGCCTTCGTAGTAGTACAGCGTGACGACGATCTTCTCCCGCTCGGGCAGCTGCTCGATGGCGCGGGCCAGCAGGTACTTGGTCTCCTCGCCTTCGAACGCCATCACCGGGTCGACGGCCTTGTGATCCGTCAGCGTGTCGCCGAGGGAGACGCCTTCGCCCTTGTCGTTGTTGCTTCCACCACCGAGCAACTCGTCGAGAGCGATGACGTTCACATACGACACCTGGGAGAAGATCTGGTGCAGCTCGCGCAGGCTGATCCCCATCCGCTCGGCGACCTCCGGCTCGGTCGGCGTGCGGTGGAGTTCGGCCTCGAGCGCGGCGTAGGTGCGCTCCACCTCCCGTGCCTTGGAGCGGACCGAGCGTGGAATCCAGTCCATGGAGCGCAACTCGTCGATGATGGCGCCGCGGATCCGGGACATCGCGTAGGTCTCGAACTTGATCGCACGCTCGAGGTCGAACTTCTCGATCGCGTCGATCAGGCCGAAGATGCCGTACGAGATCAGGTCCGCCTGCTCCACGTTCGGCGGCAAGCCGACGCCGACCCGGCCCGCGACGTAGCGGACCAGCGGTGAGTACTTGAGGATGAGTTGCTCTCGTGCCTGCGCAGCGCCCGTTGCCTTGTAGGCCTCCCACAACGCCTTGACGCGGGCCTGCTCGGCAGCCTTCTCCTCCTCGGCCGCGAGGTCAACTTCTGGGCCCGTAGTCATCCTCCCCCTTTCCTTGGAGGTGAGCGTGCGCACGGTCAGGCGCGGGGATGGGCCTGCCGATACGTCCAACGCATCCGTTCTGTCGACACATGAGTGTAAATCTGCGTCGTGGCGAGACTAGCGTGCCCGAGCAGTTCCTGGACGGTCCTCAGGTCAGCTCCACCCGCAAGGAGGTCTGTCGCGGCACTGTGTCGCAGCCCGTGAGGTCCGGTGTCGATGGTCGAACCGCTGGCTCGGAGGAGGTCGTGCACGAGACTTCGCACCTGGCGCTGGTCCCATCGCCGGCCGCGGCGGCCGAGGAACAGAGCCGGTGGAGAGGCCGCGGTGGCCAGCCGGGGTCGGCCACGGCTCAGCCAATCCCGTACGGACCGGGCAGCCGGGATCCCGAAGGGCACCGTCCGCTGCTTGTCGCCCTTGCCGGTGACGCGCACGACGTTGCGGTCGAGGTCGACGTCGTCGACGTCCAGCCCGACGAGCTCGCCGACCCGGATCCCGGTGCCGTACAGCAACTCCAGAGCCGCGCGGTCGCGCAGATGCACCGGGTCGGCGTCGTCGGCGCGGACGGTGGCCAGGTCCAGCATCGCGGCGGACTGCTCCGGGGTGAGGACCGAGGGCAGGTGCTTGCCGCGGCGCGGACTGATCAACCGCCGCCCCGGGTCGTGGGACAGCCGACCGGTGCGTGCGGCCCAGCCGGTGAAGGTGCGCGCCGCCGAGGCCCGCCGCGCGATCGTCGACCGGGAACGTCCCGCCGTGCTCATCTCGGCCAGCCAGCGGCGGAGAAGATCCAGGTCGAGATCGGCGAGCGACTGCGCCTTCTCGGTCGCGGCCAGGGACAGCAACTGGTGGACGTCGGCCACGTAGGCGCGCACGGTGTGTGCCGACCGCCCGCGCTCGGCAGCCAGGAACGTCTCGAAATCGGCTAGCGCCTGCGCCAGTTCGGGTGGCAACGACTGCTCCTGCACGCGGACCAACGTGGCGCGACACCCGGTTCGATGCAAGGACCGACGCCCCGGCGCGCCGTCACGACGACAACGGACCCGGCTCAGGGCGCGGTGAGGTCGGCCCGTTTCCACCGTGACGGCGACGACCCGATGTAGGGGACGACCCGCCCGTCGTCGACCAACTCGCGCAGGACCTCGAGGAGCCGGTGCCGGGGCAGACCCGCGGCCACGGCCAACTGCCCCTCGGTCAGCCAGCCCACCACCGGCAGTGCCTCCCAGACCTTCTGCTGCAACGTGTCCATGCCGTCCTGCACCCGGGCCCGCACCCTGGGTGGTTCCGGAAACAGCGTTCCGATCGGGTGCAACAGCTCCAGCACCTCCGCCGCGTCGGTCACGCAGACCGCGCCCTGTTCGCGGATCAGCCGGTGACACCCCGCCGAGGCCGCGGACGTGACCGGCCCCGGGACGGCCGCCACCGATCTGCCGAGCTCGCGAGCATGCCGAGCCGTGTTCAGCGCCCCCGAGCGCCACGCCGCCTCCACGATCACCGCCACCTTCGACATCGCCGCGATCAGCCGGTTGCGCTCGAGGAACCGCCATCTGGTCGGCACGGCCCCCGGCGGGGACTCCGACACGATCAGGCCGTCGTCGACGATGCGATCCAGGAGCGGACCGTGGGCGGCCGGGTAGACCCGGTCCGCGCCGCAGGCCAACACCGCGATGGTCGGCGAATCGCAGGCGATCGCGGCCCGGTGAGCGGCGGCGTCGATGCCGAAGGCCGCACCCGACATCACCCGCGCGCCGCCCGCGCACAGCCCCTGGACCAGGTCGGCGGTCACCATCTCGCCGTACCGCGTCGACGCACGCGACCCCACCATCGCGACGCTCTGGTCGGCCAGGCCGGCGAGACCGACCGTTCCCCGGACCCACAGGCAGGGCGGAGCGCCGGCCCCGAGGTCGGCGATCTGCACCGGCCAGTCCGGGTCCCCGGGCACGAGCACCGTGCCTCCGACGGCCTCGATCGCCTCGATGTCGCGGCGAGGTTCCACCATCGGAAGCCGGACCCGCCACCGCTCCAGGCTCGTCATCACCTCCCGACCGGCGGACGGCATCGAGTCGCGCAGTTCGCGCGGCAATCGGCCCTCCCCCAGCACGATCGCCAGGGAGTCGCACTCACCGAGATGGTGGCGCAACGTTCCGGCGATGAGATCGGCCGGGTCGGCCAGCCGCGACCAGGCGAGCCGCGCCAGCCTCTCGTCCTCCAGCCACCGCCGCTGGGCCCTCGTGACCACGGGCGACTCGGGCTCCACCAGCCGCGACAACCCCGACGTCGGGACACCGCTCATGACCTGCCTCCCCGGCTCGACCGCCACCGCACCGCACTGCCCCACATCCCGCTGACGCCTGCCGTCCGCGCGTCGCCGCTCCTCGCACTCATGCCGCCACCGCCAGGGACGGCTCCCGGAACTTCACCGCGGCATCGATGTGATCCGCATCCGGCCGGTCGGCTCCGGTGAGATCCGCGATGGTCCAAGCCACCCGGAGGACCCGGTCGTACCCGCGAAGGCTGATCAGACCGCGGTCGAGCAGTTTGTCCAGTTCCTGCGTCGCGCCGGGCGCCGGGTTCCAGCGACTGCGCAGTTGCGGGCCGGTCAGGTCGGCGTTCAGCCGGAAGGCCTCGCCCTGGCAGCGCTCCCGCTGTGCCTGCCGGGCCTGCAATACCCGCTGCCGGATCCGGCGGCTGCTCTCGGGCGGGGCCGAGTCCTGGCCGAGACGGACGGGCGGCACGTCCACTCGGATGTCCACTCGATCCAGGATCGGGCCGGACAGCTTCTGCAGATAGCCACGACGAAGGGCCGGGCTGCACGAACAGAGGGTGGACCGGCCGTAGAACTGACCACACGGACAGGGATTGGCCGCGAGCACCAGTTGGAACCTGGCCGGGTAGGTGACCGAGCCGAAAGCCCTTGCGACACAGACCTGACCATCTTCCAGCGGTTGGCGCAGGGCTTCCAGCACCCCGCGGTTGAACTCGGGCGCCTCGTCGAGGAAGAGAACGCCCCGGTGAGCCCGGCTCATCGCCCCGGGCAGGGCGACCCCGGGACCGCCGCCGACGATCGAGGCGACACTCGCACTGTGATGGGGTGCGACGAAAGGCGGCCGGCGCAGCAGACCGCGTCGAGCGTCCAGCACTCCGGCCAGCGAGTGCACGGCGGACACCTCGACCGCGACCTCGTCCTCCAGAGGCGGAAGCAGCCCGGGCAGCCGGGCGGCCAGCATCGACTTGCCGGCTCCGGGCGGGCCGACCAGCAGCAGGTGGTGACCCCCGGCGGCGGCCACCTCCAAGGCCCTGCGCGCGAACTCCTGGCCGATCACATCGGCCATGTCGAGTTCGGACGGCCGACCCCGGTTCGGATCGGCAGGCAGTTCCACCGGCTCCGCGGGAGGATGATCGCAGTACCCGCCATGGAAGCGGACGACGTCCCCGAGGTCGGCCGCGCCGATCACCACGGCACCGGCCACCAAGGCTGCCTCCTCGGCGTTCGCGTGCGGAACCACGACCCGCTCGAAGCCACCGCGAACCGCGGCGTGCACGATCGGGAGCACGCCCGGCACCGGACGCAGCCGACCGTCCAATCCGAGTTCGCCGACGTGGACGACGTCGTCGGCCTGCCCCTCCCGGATGACGCCGACAGCGGCGAGCGCGCTGACCGCGATCGCCAGGTCGAAGGACGGCCCACGCTTCGGCAGACCGGCCGGGGTGAGGTTCACGGTGAGCTTGCGCTGATTGAGGTCGATACCGATGCCGGCGGCGGCCGCGAGCACACGACTGCGCGCCTCCCGGATCGAGGCGTCGACGGTGCCGACCAGCTGGAACTGGGGCAGACCGCTGAAGAGATGGGCCTCGACCTCGATCAGCTCACCGTGCAATCCGATCAGGTTGACCGAGCGGGTGCGTCCGATGCCCATCAGGCCACCGCCTGCAGATGCCGTACCTGCGCGGGCCCCGAGGCTGGAACGAAGACCGCCACGACGTCGATCCGGACGACGTCGACCTCCTGCGGATTCTCGCTCAGCCAGCGAGCGGTGAGCCGGCGGAGTCGCGCGGCCTTCTGCGGGGTGATCGCCTCCAGCGGGGATCCGAAGGCAAGGCTGGCACGCGTCTTGACCTCGACGGCGACCACCGTGCGCGGCTCGCGAACGATCAGATCGAGTTCGCCCGCCGCACATCGCCAGTTGCGGGCCACCACCCGGTAACCCTTGTGACGCAGCA
>JBDIAG010000353.1:0-5435 GCA_039812305.1 Actinomycetales bacterium
GCGGGCGAGGATCTGCTGATCGTCGGTGTGCTCAAGGGCGCGGTGATGGTCATGGCCGATCTGGCCCGGGCGCTGCGCTCGCACGTCCAGATGGACTGGATGGCCGTCTCCAGCTACGGGCCGGGGACGAAGTCCTCCGGGGTGGTGCGGATTCTCAAGGATCTCGACACCGACATCACCGACCGGCACGTGCTCATCGTCGAGGACATCATCGACTCCGGTCTGACGCTCTCCTGGCTGGTCTCCAATCTGACGTCGCGAGGTCCGGCCTCGGTCGAAGTGTGCACGCTGTTGCGAAAGCCGGAAGCCGCCAAGGTGGACGTGCCCACGCGGTACTGTGGTTTCGATATACCCAATGAGTTCGTGGTGGGGTACGGCCTGGATTTCGGCGAGCGCTACCGCAATCTGCCGTTCGTCGCGACCCTTGCTCCGCACGTCTATCGGGCCTGAGCGGGTGGGCCGGATGATGGCCGGGGAACGTCCGTCCCGGCCGGGGCGTTGCAGTTGCCGGGGCACGACACGCTGCGGTGTACCGTTCTCCGCACGCCACGACGACAAGGAAGGACAGGGCCCGTCCCTGCCATAGATGGACTTCAAGAAATTCCTGCGCGGCCCGGCGTTCTTCATCGTCGGGGCTCTGCTGCTGCTGATCATCGCCAGCCAGATCTTCTCCGGCGGCGGTTTCCGGCGTGTCGACACCGAGACCGGCCTGGATCTGCTCAAACAGGGCAAGGTCAGCGAGGTCAAGATGGTGGACGGCGAGCAGCGCGTCGATCTCACGCTGAAGAAGCCCTATAAGGAGCTCGGCACCAAGGTCCAGTTCTTCTACGTGGCCCCCCGCGGACCGGACGTGGTCGACACGATCGACGAGGCCAGCCTCTCCCAGCCGTTCAACGACGAGGTGCCGCGCGATTCCTGGTGGTCCTCGCTGCTGCTGTCGCTGCTGCCGATCCTGATCATCGTCGGCCTCTTCTGGTTCATGCTCAGCCAGATGCAGGGCGGCGGCTCCCGGGTGATGAACTTCGGCAAGTCGCGCGCGAAGCTCGCCTCCAAGGACACTCCGCAGGTGACGTTCGCCGACGTCGCCGGCGCGGACGAGGCCGTGGAGGAGCTGCACGAGATCAAGGAGTTCCTGCAGGAGCCGGCCAAGTTCCAGGCGGTCGGGGCCAAGATCCCCAAGGGCGTGCTGCTCTACGGCCCGCCCGGCACCGGCAAGACCCTGCTCGCCAGGGCGGTCGCCGGTGAGGCCGGCGTGCCCTTCTACACGATCTCGGGCTCGGACTTCGTCGAGATGTTCGTCGGCGTCGGCGCCTCCCGCGTCCGCGACCTGTTCGAGCAGGCGAAGAACAACGCGCCGGCGATCATCTTCGTCGACGAGATCGACGCCGTCGGACGGCACCGCGGCGCCGGCATGGGCGGCGGCCACGACGAGCGTGAGCAGACCCTCAACCAGTTGCTGGTCGAGATGGACGGCTTCGACGTCAAGACCAACGTCATCCTGATCGCGGCGACCAACCGTCCCGACATCCTCGACCCGGCCCTGCTGCGTCCCGGCCGGTTCGACCGGCAGATCGCGGTGGACGCACCCAACATGGCCGGCCGGCACGCCATCCTCAAGGTGCACGCCAAGGGCAAGCCGATGGCCGCCGACATCGACCTGCTGACCGTCGCCCGGCGCACCCCCGGCTTCACCGGCGCCGACCTCGCCAACGTGCTCAACGAGGCCGCCCTGCTGACGGCGCGCACCAACGCGTCGGTGATCGACAACGCCGCGCTGGACGAGGCGATCGAGCGCGTGGTGATGGGTCCGCAGCGCCGTACCCGGGTGATGAGCGACCAGGAGAAGAAGGTGACCGCCTACCACGAGGGCGGGCATGCGCTGGTCGCCACCGCGATGCGGCACACCGACCCGGTCACCAAGGTGACGATCCTGCCGCGTGGCCGCGCGCTCGGGGTGACCACCGTCGCGCCGCTGGACGACAAGCACTCCATCTCCCGCAACGAGCTGCTGGACAAGCTCTCCTACGCCCTCGGCGGCTTCGTCGCGGAGGAGTTCATCTTCCACGACCCGACCACCGGGGCCAGCAACGACATCGAGAAGGCCACCCAGATCGCCCGGCAGATGGTCACCCAGTTCGGCATGAGCGAGCGGATCGGGACGATCAAGCTCGGTGAGAACAACTCCGAGCCGTTCCTCGGCCGCGAGCTGGGTCATCAGCGCGACTATTCCGAGGGCACCGCCCGGATCGTCGACGAGGAGGTCCGCAAGCTGGTCGAGGCCGCCCACGACGAGGCCTGGGAGGTGCTGGTCGAGTACCGCCAGGTGCTGGACGACCTGGTGCTCTCCCTGCTCGAGCACGAGAGCCTGGACAAGGATCAGCTGGCCGAGATCTTCCAACCGGTCCAGAAGCGTCCGCTGCGGCCGATCTGGCACTCGAGCGAGGAGCGCCACGTCTCGACGATCCCGCCGGTGCCGTCGCCGTCCGAACGCAAGCAGCTCAACGGAGTGCCCGCCCCGCAGGACCAGATCGCCGCCGCGAGCGAGTCCGCGCCACCGAACTGGAGCGAAGGCGGCAAGTCCCTGCGGACAGAAGGCACCGGCGAGCAGTAGTGAGTTCGCCGATCGACCAGCCTCGGATCGAGGCCGCGGTCCGGGAGATCCTGCTCGCCATCGGTGAGGATCCCGACCGCGACGGCCTGCTGGACACCCCCGCCCGAGTGGCTCGCAGCTACGTCGAGATCTTCGCCGGCCTGCACACCGATCCGCTCGAGCACCTCAGCCGCAGCTTCGATCTCGGCCACGACGAGATGGTGCTGGTCAAGGACATCGAGGTCTACTCGACCTGCGAGCACCACCTGGTCCCCTTCCACGGGCTGGCGCACGTGGGCTACGTCCCGAACAAGCAGGGACGGATCGCCGGGCTGAGCAAGTTCGCCCGGCTGGTGGACGGGTACGCCCGCCGGCCGCAGGTGCAGGAGCGGCTGACCAGCCAGATCGCGGACGCGATCATGACGGCGCTGCAGCCTCGCGGCGCGATCGTGGTGATCGAGTGCGAGCACCTGTGCATGTCGATGCGCGGGGTGCGCAAACCGGGCGCGAAGACCGTCACGTCCGCGATGCGCGGGACGATGCGGGATCCGGCGACCCGGGCCGAGGCGTTGAGCCTCATTCTGGGACGATCGTGACCATGCTGATGTCGACCGCCCGGCCGGCGTGTACCGAGTACGGTCTGCCGGAACGTTCCTGAGCCATGTTCACCCCCCGAGCCCTGTCGGCGAGTGTCTCCGGGCGTTGCCTGGTGATGGGCGTGGTCAACGTGACCCCGGATTCCTTCTCCGACGGCGGCCTCTGGCTCAACGCCGACAACGCGATCGCGCACGGTCTGGAGCTGGCGGGGCAGGGGGCTGATCTGCTGGACGTGGGTGGTGAGTCCACCCGTCCGGGTGCCGTGCGGGTCGACGAGGAGGAGGAGATCCGCCGGGTGGTGCCGGTGGTGCGCGGGCTGGTGGCGGCCGGTCAGCTGGTCAGCGTCGACACGATGCGCTGTGCCGTGGCTCAGGCGGCGCTGGATGCCGGGGCCGTCATCGTCAACGACGTCAGCGGTGGCCTGGCCGATCCGGAGCTGCCGCGGCTGGCCGCGAAGGCGGGCGCGGCGTACGTGGCGATGCACTGGCGGGGGCACTCCGACACGATGGACTCGCTGGCCCGCTACGACGGCCCGGGTGGTGCCCCGGCCGCGGTCGTGACCGAGCTGTCCCAACGCGTCGCGGAGTTGCTGGCGGTCGGCATGGATCCCGAGCTGCTGGTGCTCGATCCGGGGTTGGGCTTCGCCAAGAACAGCGATCACAACTGGGCGGTGCTCGCCGGTCTCGACGCTCTCGTCGGGCTCGGCTACCCGGTTCTCGTCGGCGCCTCCCGCAAACGATTCCTGGGCGCATTGCTGGCGGACGCGGACGGCAACCCGGCCCCGCCCACCGCACGGGACGAGGCGACTGCGGCCACCTCGGCGCTGGCGGCCGCGGCGGGCGCCTGGTGCGTCCGCGTGCATTCGGTGCCGGCCAGCCGGGCCGCCGTCGAGGTCGCCGCGGCCTGGCGGGCTGCTTCGGAGGTGGATGGGTGAGCGACCGGATCGAAGTGACCGGGCTGCGCGGCACGGGGTTCCACGGGGTGCTCGAGCACGAGCGCCGTGCCGGGCAGGAGTTCGTCGTCGACCTCGGGCTGCAGGTCGACACCCGCGCGGCGGCCACCTCGGACGACCTGGCCGACACGGTCAACTACGGCGAGGTCGCGGTCGCCGTCCACGAGGTGATCACCGGCCCCGCGTTCGATCTGATCGAGACGCTCGCCGACCGGATCGCGCAGGTGTGCCTGGCTCGTCCCGGTGTCGAGGCGGTCGAGGTGGCGGTACACAAACCGTCCGCGCCCATCCCGGTACCGTTCGACGACGTGGTCGTGCGGATTCGCAGGGAACGGGTGTGAACGTGGAGACAGCGATGAATGCCGAGCCCGTCCGGGTGGTTCTCGCCCTGGGGTCGAACCTCGGCGACCGGGACGAGATCCTGCGTCAGGCCGTCCACGACCTCAGCCACACCGAGGGGCTGCGGGTCGTCGGCCGCTCCCCGGTGGTGGAGACCGACCCGATCGGCGGCCCGCCCGGGCAGCAGCCGTACCTCAACGCGGTGCTGCTGTGCGACTGCTGGCTGCCGCCGATGGAGCTGCTCGAGGTCTGCCAGCGGATCGAGACCGCCCACGAGCGCGTTCGCGACGTGCGCTGGGGCCCGCGCACCCTCGACATCGACATCATCACCTACGGCGAGATCGTGGACGACGACGAACGGCTCACGTTGCCGCACAAGCGGGCTCACGAGCGGGCGTTCGTCCTGGTGCCGTGGGCGCAGCTCGACCCCGAGGCGCATCTGCCCGGGCCGAACGGCGGGCGGGTGAGCGTGCTGGCCGAGCGCGCCGAGGACCGGTTGGGCGTGCGCAAGCACGTGCGGAAGCGGCGGCTGCCGTGAGTTCGTCGGACGCGGGGCGGCCCTCCTCGTGATCAGGGCCCGGTCGCTGGCCGCTCTCGCGGTGGCCGGAGCACTCCTCGGCGTTCTCATCGCCTGGTGGATGCAGACCTCCGGACTGGACGCGCTGCCGGTCCCGTGGACGAGCGCGATCGCCCTGCTGACCGTCACGGTCATCGTGCTCGGACTCGGCTGGCCGGTGCGGCGCTGGAACCACGGCGACCGCAGCCGGGTGCTGGATCCGATCCGGGCCGCCCGGACGGTGGCTCTGGCGAAGGCAGCCGGCTATGCCGGGGCGGTGTTCTGCGGGTGGTACTTCGGGCTGGGCATCGGCCTGGTGGGGGATCTCGCGATCGCGCCCCGCGCGGACCGCTTCGTGCAGTCGATGGTCACCGCGGGCACCGCTCTGCTGCTGTGTCTGG
>JBDIAG010000354.1:0-5421 GCA_039812305.1 Actinomycetales bacterium
TGCGGATCATGGTGACCTCGTCGCGGTTGTTGCCGGTGGGGCCGATGTAATTGAAGAAATAGGCCAGCTGGGCATACCCGCCGATCAGGTGACTGGGTTTCAACAGGATTCTGGTCAGGCTGTTGTGAATGCCGCCGCGTTTGCGATCGCGCTGGGTCAGCGGGACGTCGATCAGCCGGTCCTGGGCGTGGTGCATGTACACCGTGCCCTCGGGCATCCGGTGCGAGACGATCGCCCGGGCCGCGACCACACCGTTGCGGTTGACCGCCTCGATCCAGTCGTTGTCTTTGACGCCGATCTTGGCGGCATCGACGTCCGACATCCAGATCGACTGCCCGCCTCGCGACAGCGAGAGCATGAACAGGTTGTCCTGGTATTCGGAGTGGATCGACCACTTGTTGTGCGGGGTCAGGTAGCGCACGGACACGCCGAGTTCGGATTGCTCGCCGATCGGCCGCTCGCCGAAGAGCGCCGTCATGTTCAGCGGCGGCCGGTAGACCGGCAATGCCTCGCCCATTCCGAGGATCCAGTCGTGGTCGAGATAGAACTGCTGGCGTCCGGTCAGGGTGTGGAAGGGCTTGCTGCGCTCGATGTTGATCGTGAACGGGCTATAACGGCGTCCGCCGGATTCCGACCCGGACCATTCCGGGGAGGTGATCACCGGGACGGGCGCCACCTGGGTGTCGGTGAAGGTGATCTGCTTTCCCTCGTGCTCGGCCGACAGGTCGTGCAATTGCGTGCCGGTGCGTTTCTCCAGGAACTTGAATCCCTGCGTGGCGAGGTGTCCGTTGGTGGTGCCGGCCAGGTGCAGGATGGCGTCGGCCACGTGGATGTCCGTCTCCAGTTTCGGCTGACCGTCCCCGGCGCCGCCGCGCACCATGCCGTTGCGATGCCGCAGCATCTCGATCTCCCGCGCTGCCTGATAGGCGACGCCTTTGGTGACCATGCCGACCTTCTCCATCAGCGGGCCGATCGAGGTCATCTTCTGGTAGATCGCGGTGTAATCCCGTTCCGCCACGGCGATCACCGGCATCGTCTTGCCCGGGATCGGCTCCACCTCGGGGGTCTCGCCGGGCTCCGCCCGCCAGTCCTTCACGACGCCGTGCACCGCGGCCATCGACTCCGGGGTGTCGTGCCACAGCGGTTTGGCGACCACGTCCTTGCGGGTGCCGAGGTGATCCACGGCCATCTCGGAGAACCGCTTGGCGACGGCCTTCCACGCCTCCCAGTCGGTACGGGTCTGCCACGGCGGGTTGATGGCCGGGTTGAACGAGTGGACGAACGGGTGCATGTCCGTCGTGCTGAGGTCGTGTTTCTCGTACCAGGTGGCCGCCGGCAGCACGACGTCGGAGAGCATCGTCGAACTCGTCATCCGGAAGTCGATCGTGGTGAGCAGGTCGAGCTTGGCCTCGCCGGCGCGCTCCGGCCACTCGATGCCGACCGGACGCTGTTCCGGCGGGGCTTCGGTGGCCCGCGCCGAGCTGTCGGTGCCGAGCAGATGCCGCAGGAAGTACTCGTTGCCCTTGCCGGAGGAGCCGAGCAGGTTCGCCCGCCACAGATTCAGCACCCGCGGGTAGTTCTCCGGGGCCTCCGGCGCCTCGACCGCGAACTTGAGCCGTCCGCTCTTGAGCTCCTGGGCGACGTAGGTCGGCACCTCCATGCCCGCCTGGTCGGCATCGTCGGCCAGCGTGAGGCTGGAGCGGTCGAAGGTGGGGTAGCTCGGCGTCCAGCCCAGCCGGACCGACTGCGCGAGAATGTCCATCATCGACCGGCCGGCGAACAACCCGGTGCCGGAATCGAGATCGTCCGCCGAGAAGGTGTCGTAGCGGTACTGCGAGGAGTTGACGTACCAGTAGGCCGTCTGGTTCATGTGCCGGGGCGGACGATGCCAGTCCAGCGCGAACGCCATGTGCTGGAAGCCCATCAGCGGCCGTACCTTCTCCTGGCCGACGTAGTGCGCCCAGCCGCCGCCGTTGCGGCCCTGGCAGCCGGTGATGGTCGTGAGGACGAGAATCGCGCGGTAGGTCTGGTCGGCGTGGAACCAGTGATTGGTCCCGGCGCCGAGCAGGATCATGCCGCGCCCGGTGGTGTCGATGGCGTTGCGAGCCCACTCCCGGGCGATCCGGACGACCTGCTCGGCGGGCACCGAGGTGTGCGCCTCCTGCCAGGCCGGGGTGGCCGGCTCGGAGGCGTCGTCGTAACCGGTCGGCCAGGTGCCCGGCAGACCCTCGCGCCGCACGCCGTACTGGGCCAGCATGAGGTCGAGCACCGTGGTGACCAGGCGATCGCCGATCCGGCGCACGGGCACGCCGCGCCGGGAGTAGGCCACCTTGCCGTCGGGTGCGTCGAACCGGGGCGTCAGCACCTCGACGGACTCCTCGACCGTGCCGTACAGGCTGAGCAGCGGGTCGAGGTCGCCCAGGTCGAGATTCCATTTGCCGACCCCCTCCTCGCCGAACCGATCGCCGATCGAGCCGTACGGGACGGCCAGTTCACCGGTCGCCGCGTCGATCACCGCGGGCTTCCACATCGCGTTCTCCGAGTCGTGCTTCGGAGCGCCCTCGACTTCCCCGGCGACGAGGTACTTGCCGCTCCGGAAGGCGCCGTCCGCGGCCGGCTCGAGGGTGATCAGATAGGGCAGGTCGGTGAACCTCTTGTTGTAGTCGACGAAGAAGTCCACCTGCTGGTCGACGAAGAACTCCTTGAGGACGACGTGGCCCATCGCCATCGCGAGGGCGCCGTCGGTGCCGGGCGCGGCCGCCACCCATTCGTCGGCGAACTTGACGTTCTCGGCGTAGTCCGGCGCGACCGCGATCACCTTCTGTCCGCGGTAGCGGGCCTCGGTCATCCAGTGCGCGTCCGGCGTTCTGGTCAATGGGACATTGGAACCCCACATGATGAGGTAGCCGGCGTCCCACCAGTCGCCGGACTCGGGCACGTCGGTCTGGTCTCCGAGCATCTGCGGCGAGGCCGGCGGCAGGTCGGCGTACCAGTCGTAGAACGACAGCATCGGCGCGCCGACGAGTTCGAGGAAGCGCGCTCCCGAGGTGTAGGAGACCTGGGACATCGCCGGGATCGGGCTGAAGCCGGCGATCCGGTCCGGTCCCCAGCGCTTCACCGTGTAGACGTGGGCGGCGGCAATGATCTCGACCGCCTCGTCCCAGCTCGCCCGCACCAGGCCACCCTTGCCCCGCGCGGACTTGTAGCGGTGCGCCAGTTCCGGATCCTGCACGATCATGGACCAGGCGACGACCGGATCACCGACCTGGCGCTTGGCGGCCCGATACATCTCCAGCAGCACGCCACGCACGTACGGGTAGCGAATCCGGGTGGGGGAGTAGGTGTACCAGCTGAAGGCGGCACCTCGCGGGCAGCCGCGGGGTTCGTATTCGGGCCGGTCCGCCCCGGTGGAGGGATAGTCGGTCTGCTGCGCCTCCCAGGTGATGATGCCGTCCTTGACGTAGACCTTCCACGAGCACGACCCGGTGCAGTTGACCCCGTGAGTCGAGCGGACGACTTTGTCGTGGCTCCAGCGATCCCGGTAGAAGGAGTCGCCCTGGCGTCCCCCCTTGAGATACATCGCGCGATGGTCGGCGGAGACGTCGGCTCTGGTGAAGTAGCGGCGGGTGCCCACCAGCGCGTCCTCGAGGGCGTTGTCGAGGGCTGCGGGCTGCTCATGGATGTCGGTCATGGGGTGCTCCCGGGCGGAGGGGTGACGGGACGTCTGAGCGACTCGAACGGGGGGGAGGTCGTGACGTGGGCGACGCACATGGTGGGGGTGACGAAGGGTTCGAGGGTGACCTCGGCGGCACTCTCGCCGAACTGGCGCATCGAGCCGAGGATCAACCCGCGATGCACACCGCAGACGACCGCCGGATCGGTCCTGGCCAGCGGCAGGACCGGGCAGTTGAGAAGCCGCACCTCGGCGTTGCGGCCCTCGCGAGAGGTCGCCACATCCGGCGTGTAACCCCATTCCTGCAGGACGTCCACCATCCGGCCGATCTTGCCCAGCCACTGGCCGGCGGTGGTCGCCGGCGGAATGTCCTCGGCCTGGATGTTGAGACGGCACCATTCGAGGCCGGCTTCCTCGGCGGTCAGGCTCGTGCCGTTCTCGGCCCGGTCGAGCACGCTGGTGAGAAGCACGGCGAGGGTCTCGTAGGTGTGGTTCTGCTCCGGCGCGGCCGGCAGCGCGCCGGGCGCGGCGAGATAGAGCTTGTGCGGACGCCCCACCCGGTCGCTGCGAACGGTGCGGACGATGACCAGGCCGCTGTCGACGAGCTGGTCGAGGTGGAATCGCACGCTCGTGACGTGCATGTCGAGGGTGTCGGCCAGCTGCGCCGCGGTGAGGCCGCCGTGACCGTCCTGGCCGCCACCGGCGTAGGCGTGCAACAGCCCGAGGATTCGGCGGCGAACCGGGGACTTCAGAAGGTTCACCCCTGAGTTCTCCGCTCTCACTGCCTGTGCTCCTTTGTGCATAGTGGAAACGGCCTGGCGCAGGTTCCTTTTAATCCTTGTAAACCGGGCTTGTCCGCGCACTCATTGCATCACAGCCGGCCTGCCCGGCCAAGGGCTCGTGTGCGAGACATTCACAGCCACAACATAACTGAGTCCTTGCTGCGGGGCAATGTTCCGTCCAGCGGAACGCCTAAGGGGTCATAGGCATGACGAGCCGTCCACCTGGACTGGCCCGATAGGTGGGAGTAGCGTCCAGGTGGATTTCAAGAATTGTCGTTGGACAAATAAGCAACATTGATGTTGATTAAATGAAGGCGTCGATAACAGTGGAAGGTGCCTGACATGTGTCAGTACTGCGGTTGCCGTGCCATCGAGACGATCGGCCGGCTGACTCAGGAACACGTCGAGATCCGCAACACGATCGGCTCCATTCGACGCGCTGCCACCGCGGGCGATCCACCGGCCGCGCTGGTCGCACTGCAGGAGCTGGCGGCCATCCTGCGAGCCCACGACGCGGTCGAGGAGCTGAGCGTCTATCCGGCGATGGCCCGCCGGGAACAGTACCGCGAGAAGGTGGACATCCTCTTCGAGGAGCATGACGACGTGGACGCCGCGATCGAACGGGCTCTGGCCCGCGCCCAGGAGATCGGCCCCGAGACCGTCGACTGGGAGGGGCTCCTGACGGTGCTGTGGACCTTGTCGGAGCACATCGAGCACGAGGAGAACGGCATGTTCCCGGCGGCCGCGGTCGAACTGGATCCCGGTGAGTGGGAGCATGCGGAGTGGATTCGCGCCGAGGTCGAGGCCGGGAGGTTGTGAGACCGCCGTCCGGATGTCGTCCAGTGAGAAGACCGGGCGGTGACGTGCTGCGCGTGCCTGGACGTTGCCGGCCCTGATCCGCCCCCTTGCGGTTCTACCCGGTCTCGAGCTGATTGACGGCATCGGCTTCCGCCGAGTCTTCCCAGT
>JBDIAG010000355.1:0-5384 GCA_039812305.1 Actinomycetales bacterium
CGTTCGCCGCTCCGCGCAGCACCGGGACGGTGAAGCCGAGCAGCACGCCGGCGATCGTGGCGTGGATGCCCGAGGAGAGCACCAGAGCCCAGACGACGAGGCCCAGCGGCAGCAGGAAGAGCCAGAGTGCCCAATGGTGGTAGCCGAAGAAGTCGGCGAACTTCTGCACGAGCACGCCGTAGACGGCCAGCGGCACCAGCGCGATCAGCAGCGGCAGCAGGTGCAGCTCGTCGGTGTAGACGATCGCGATGATGGCGATCGCGATGAAGTCGTCCACCACCGCCAGGGTGAGCAGGAACAATCGCAGGGCGGACGGCAGACTCGACCCGACGACGGCCAGGACGGCGACCGCGAAGGCGATGTCGGTCGCGGTCGGGATGGCCCAGCCGCGCAACGTCGGCTGCCCCCAGTTCACCGCCGCGAAGATGAGGGCCGGGACGACCACCCCACCCACCGCTGCCGCGACCGGTACGACGGCGGTGGACGGCGTCCGCAGATCTCCCGCCACGAACTCGCGTTTCAGTTCCAGGCCGACGAGGAAGAAGAAGATCGCCAGGAGCCCGTCCGAGGCCCAGGCGTGCACGGTGAGATCGAGGTGCCAGGGTTCGTACCCGAACCGGAAGTCTCGTACCCCCTCGTAGGCATGTACCAGCGGTGAGTTGGCGGCGATCAGGGCCACCACCGCGCCGGCGACCAGGAGGAAGCCGCCCACGGTCTCGCTGCGGAGCAATGCCGTGATGCGCAGCGTCTCGCCGGGGCTGGCGGCCTGGAGAAACCGGTGTACGGCTGACTTGTTTCTCATCAGGTCCCTCCGGGCAGGTTGCAACGAACGCCGACCAGACTTCCCGGCACACCGCTGAGAACCTTATCGGAAGCAGGGTCAGTGGTCTTAGCCACTTGTCTCTCGAGTCGGTGGAGTGTGATCGGGTGGTCGGTGGCGTACCTCGTCCGGACGTCGAGTCTCAGCCCGGCAGCGTGCGTCCACCCACCGGCAGTACCGCCGCCCCGACCAGTTCCAGACACACCGCCACCGCGATCGACTGGACGGCGAGCAGCCCGATCAACACCAGCAGCTGCGCCGCCCCCGCGTGCGCGGGGGAGGCGCCGGCCAGCAGCATGCCGACGAAAGCCCCCGGCAGAGTGACCAGCCCGACCGTCCGGGTCTGGTCCAAGCCCGGCACCAGGGCGAGCGAGGCGGACGGCCGGGCCACGATCCCGACCGCCTGCCGACGGGTGAAGCCCAGGGACAGAGCCGCCTCGTAGGCGCCGAAGTGCGAGTGCAGCTCCTCGGTCACCCGCCGCCCGGCCAGCGTCGTGGCGGTCATCGCGCCACCGACCAGGATGCCGGCGACCGGCAGCACGGCCACCGGTTCCGGCGGTACAGCGGAACTGGCCACGATGAGCCCCACCACCGGCAGTACGCCGCTGAGGATCGGCAGCGACAGCCACCACACCTGGCGTCCGACCCGTCCGGTGATCCGCCGGCAGGAGGTGATCGTCGCCACCGCGATCATGAAGCCGACGAAGGCGATCGTCCAAGCCATCGAGGTCAGGACGTACCCGATCACCAGACTGACCAGCGCCAGCTGAAGCACCGCCCGGGCGCCCGCGGCGAGCGGCGACTTCCAATCGCCCACCGCGGCCACCCGGGTGACGGCGGCGGCCGCCAGAGTCAGGATGACCAGTAGAGCGGCCAGTGGCCAGCCGAGATTCACCGTGTCCACGCGAGGCAGCCTGTCAGATCGGTGAGTCCGGCGAGGCGCGACCTCCCCGGTCGCGGACCTACCCGCGCGAGAGGTGCGTCACGCGGCGCCGCGGATCGGCCCCAGCCACGGCTCGAGACCGTCCTCGGCGACCTCCCAGAAGCGTCCGCGGTGCTCGACCTCCATCCGGGTCAGCAGGCACGAGTCGAAGGCGGCCCTCAGCTCGTCCCGGCCGTCGTCCAGACCGACCACGACGATGCGGGTCAGCGGAGTGCCCATGCCCCAGGCGCCGGCCGGGCCGATGCTCAGCTGGCCGCCCGCGCCGTCCCAGCCGCAGATCTGACTCGGCCGGCTCGGCAGCCAGAAGCAGCCGCGGGATCGCCGCGGACCGCCGCCGAGCTTCTCGATCGTGGCGTGCAGCCGGTGCGGGTGCATCGGCAGGGGACTGGAGAAGTCGAGCATCCAGGCCGGGTGCGGGTTCGGATCCGGCAGCGTGCCGCGACGCACCGGCAGCACCCAGGACTCGTTGCGCTGATGCCGGTGGATGCCGGCGATCAGCAGATTCGTGTCGAGGTCGCCGGCCGAGGCCACGATCCGCGCGTCCGGCCGGGCCAGGGTGCGCAGCAGCGCGTCCGCCTCGGCGTCGGGGGCGCCCATCGTGGTCACGACGTCGGCGTACTCGACCATGGGACAGGCGATCTCGGCGATGCCGCGGTCGTCGTCGGCGCCGGTCGGCAGATCGCGCTCCATCACCAGATCGCTGCCGAGCAGGTCGTCGCACAGCGTCTCGGCATCCAGGGCGGCGATGGTCGCCGCGATCCGGATGTGCGGCACGCGATCCGGCGCGTAGCTGATCGCCCGGCAGACCTGGATCGCCTCCGCCGAGACCGGCAGTTGCGCGATGATCGCGTTCCAGCGTCCGCTCGCGGCCAGCCGCTCCAGGGTGGGGACGATGTCCTCCCGGATCGCGCAGCTGACGCAGGCGTGCTCGACGTCGATCTCGACCCGCTCGAGCAGCCCGCTGACGTCACTGACGCTGCGGACCAGCAGTGACCGCGCCGGATCGATCTCGTGATGCACGGCCACCGCATTGGGCAGATCCCACTGCAGGGCCACCGTGGTGGTCGACATCGGTTCGTCGGCCACACCGTTGATCAGGATCACCGGGATCCTCGACAACGTCCACCTACCTTTCTGGTTCGACCGGCGCTCAGCCCTGCCGCGCCTTCATGCGCGGATTCTGCCGGTTGATGACGTAGGTGCGGCCGCGTCGCCGCACGACCTGCGAGCCGGGCTGGTTCTTCAACGAGCGCAGGGAGTTTCGTACCTTCATCGGGTCTCCTTCGAGTTGTCGGCCGGCCTCGCCGGCTCGGGTGGGAGCAGGGTGGTCGGGGGAGTCAGCGCGTGCCGGAGCCGTAGCGCCGCCGGAAGCGCTCGACCCGGCCCTCGGTGTCGAGAACCCGGCCCTTGCCCGTCCAGAACGGGTGGCTGGCGCTGGAGATGTCGACGTCGACGACCGGATAGGTCCGGCCCTCCCACTCGATCGTCTCGGTGGACGTCATGGTCGACCGGGTGAGGAAGGCGTAGTCGGCGGAGCGGTCGCGGAAGACCACGGGGCGGTAGGGCGGGTGGATGTCGTTCTTCATGGCTCCTGCTAGGCTGTCTAATTAAGAACGGTTCCCATTCTACTCACATCCACAGCAAGCTGACGCGGAGGATCGCTGATGGCACGTGTCTGCCAGGTCACCGGGGCGGAGCCCGGGTTCGGCAACAACATCTCCCACTCGCATCGCCGGACGAAGCGGCGGTTCAACGTCAACGTCCAGTCCAAGAAGTACTGGGTGCCGAGCCTCGGACGGCACGTGACGCTGACCGTCAGCGCCCGCGGGATCAAGACGATCGACCGGCGCGGGATCGACGCGGTGGTCGCCGACATCCGGGCCCGGGGGGAGAAGGTCTGATGGCCGCGAGCAACAAGGACGTTCGTCCCATCATCAAGCTCAGGTCCACCGCGGGCACGGGCTACACCTACGTGACGAAGAAGAACCGGCGGAACGACCCGGACCGGTTGGTGCTGAAGAAGTACGACCCGGTCGTCCGTCGGCACGTCGACTTTCGAGAGGAACGCTGAATGGCCAAGAAATCGAAGATCGCCGCGGACCAGCGCCGCCGGCAGACCGTGGCGCGCTATGCCGAACGCCGCCGGGAGCTGAAGGAGGCGGTGCGCACCGCCTCGACCCCCGAGGAGGTGCAGGCCGCGGTCCGGGCGCTCTCCCGGCTGCCCCGCGACGCCAGCCCGGTGCGCGTGCGCAACCGCGACGTGGTGGACGGGCGCCCGCGGGCCTACCTGCGCAAGGCCGGGATCTCCCGCGTGCGCTTCCGCGAGATGGCCCATGACGGGCAGCTTCCCGGCATCACGAAATCCTCCTGGTAGCCGGAGTGGCCGTCCCGGAGGGTCGGTGTCAGAGCATTCCCTGCTCGGCCGTACCCGCCGGGATCGGCGTCATCCGCGTCACGACCGTCGGGCGGGCCAGCAGGCCGTCGATCCCGGCCTGGAGTTCGGCCACGGCCGGGCCGGCGGCGTGCGCGTCGAGATCCTCCGCCGACCGCCATTTCTCGATCATGGTGACGGTGCCGTCGTCGGCGTCGTGGATGGCGTACAGGAGACAGCCCGGCTCCTGGTGAACGGCGGGAATCGCCACTCGTAGCGCCTCCGCCAGGTCGGCGCCCCGGCCCGGCTGGGGGTGGAAGACAGCTGTGACAATGACGGTCATCGGGAAATCGCCTCTCCTGGATGGCTTGGTCGCGCCATCGAATCATGGGTCGTGGAGTTCCGGCCGACGCCCCTCCGGGGCCGGCTGCGTCGTCGTGAGAGGCTTCGAGCATGGCCACGCCGAGCAGTGTCACGATCCCGACCGCGGACGGCCCGATGCCGGCCGACTGGTTCCCGCCGCCCCGCGACGGGGCACCGGTGCTGGTGCTGTGCCAGGAGATCTTCGGCGTCACCGCCTACATCCGCCGCCGCGCCGGCAATCTCGCCGCGCAAGGCTACGGCGTGCTGGTACCGCACTTCTTCTGGCGACTCGGCCCGGACGGCACCGCCCCGGTCATCGCGGAGACCGGAACGGACGCGCTGCAGCAGGCGATGGCCCTGGCCGGCCGGCTCGACTTCGACACCGCGGCCGGGGACGGTGTGCGGGCGTGTGCCGTCGCCGGCGAATCCGGTGGCCGCGTGGGGCTGATCGGCTTCTGCTTCGGCGGCGGCCTCGCCTTCGCCATCGCGGCCCGGACCGATGCCGACGCCCTGGTCAGCTACTACGGCTCCGGCCTGCCCGGGCTGCTCGAGCTGGCGCCCGACGTCCGGTGCCCGAGCCTGCATCACTTCGGTGAAGCCGACTCCTTCATCGACGCCGGGGCGAGGGCCCGGATCCGGGCGGCGGTGACCGCCCACGGCGCGCTCTGGCGCGACCATCCCGGCGCCGATCACGCCTTCGACAACGACGACGGCGCCTGGTACCACGCCGCGGCCTCGGCGACCGCCTGGGCGACGACGGTGGAGTTCCTTCGCCGGGAGCTGCCACCGGACGGACCGACTGTGCCCGGCCGGCCTTGATCGACCCGCACTTCGTCTTTCTCGGCGCGTTGCTGAGCATGACCGGCAGCACGCGGTACGCGCTCAGC
>JBDIAG010000356.1:0-5384 GCA_039812305.1 Actinomycetales bacterium
GAATCCGGCGTCCTTACTGCTGGGTAATATCGGGGGAGTTTCGTTCGAATTTAGCCCGCAAGAGCGAATGTGATCTAACACACTGTGGCCGGGTGACGGAAATCCGGCCTGTCCTGTTCGGTTGCTGATATGCCGTCCGAACATGTTGTATCGCAACGCATTTGGACGCTACCCGGCGTCGTGGCAGGTGCGGATCAACCCGGTATGACGACTGTGGCTTCTCGAGCGCGCCGCGGTGGTAGGAGTGCCATGATTACGGAGAGTAGTTATACGTAACGGAGAGTAACTGCCGGTGAGGTGGACGACAGGGTGAGCCCCGTCCCCGATCGGGTGGCGGAATGGGCGTTCAGCGCCTCCTGGAGGCCCACCACGCGCTCGCGGTCGCGAGCAGCCGGTTCTATGCCCGTCGACCACGTATGTGCCGAGCGACCAGCGATCGCTGGCTACTGGACACACACGTGGTCGACGCGCAATCTCCCGGCCGGTCAGGCCACGCGGATCAGCTTCTTGTTGACGAACTCCTCGATCCCGTAGCGGCCGAGTTCACGTCCGAAACCGGAGCGCTTGACGCCGCCGAAGGGCAGTTCGACGCTGTCGGCGTCGACGCAGTTGACGAAGACCATGCCGACCTCGAGCTGGTTGGCGATGCGCTCCGCCTGGTCGGGGTCGGTGGTGAACACGTACGACCCGAGCCCGAACGGGGTGTCGTTGGCGAGCTCGACCGCCTCCTGCTCGGAGCCGGCCTTGAAGACCATCGCGACCGGGCCGAAGAGCTCCTGGCGGAAGATCGGGTTCTCCTTGGTGACGTTGGTGAGCACACCGGCCGGGTGGAAGGCGCCCTGCCGCTCGCCCGCGCTCTTCAGCTCGGCACCGCCCTGGACCGCGGTCTCGACCTGGCGGGCCAGGTTCTCCGCCGCCCGCTGCGACGACAGCGGCGTCTGGTTGGCGGCCGCCAGCAGTTTCGCCGAGAACGCGTCGACGAAGTCGTCGTACAGCGAGTCGGCGACGATGAAGCGCTTGCCGGCGTTGCACGCCTGTCCGGTGTTGCCGTTGCGGGCGCCGAGCGCGGCCTCGGCGGCGGCGTCCAGATCGTCGGTGCTGAGCAGGATGAACGGGTCCGAGCCACCGAGCTCGAGCACGACCTTCTTGAGGTTGCGACCGGCGATCTCGGCGACGGCGGCGCCGGCGCGCTCGGAACCGGTCAGCGAAACGCCCTGGATGCGCGGGTCGGCGATGATCTCGGCGCACTGCTCGTTCGTGGCGTAGAGGTTGACGTAGGCGCCCTCGGGGAAGCCCGCGTCGGCGAAGATGCGCTCGATCGCGGCCGCCGAGGACGGACACTGCGGCGCGTGCTTGAGGATGATCGTGTTCCCGGCCACCAGGTTCGGGCCGGCGAAGCGAGCGACCTGGTAGAAGGGGAAGTTCCACGGCATGATCCCGAGCAGGGGGCCGACCGGCGTCCGGCGGATCACGCCACTGCCCTGGCTGCCCTCGGCCAGCTCGATCGGCTCGTCGGCGAGGAAGGTCGGCCCGTTGTCGGCGTAGTACTCGTAGATGGCCGCGGAGAACTCGACCTCGCCCTCGGCCTCGGCCAGCGGCTTGCCCATCTCGGTGACGATGATCCCGGCCAGCTCGTCCCGACGCTCCAGGTGCAGGGCGGCCACCCGCTTCATGAGCGCCGCCCGGTCCGCCGGGGAGGTCTGCCGCGACCAGTTCGAATAGGCGGAGGAGACGGCGGCCAGGGCGCGCTCGACGTCCTCGGCCGTCGCGGTCGGATACTTCTCCAGCACCTCGCCGGTGCGGGGATCGACTACTGCGTACTCGGTCATGAGAAGTCTCCAGCTCGTCGGCGATCTGTGATTGGGGCGGCGTCCAGGCAAGCTATAAACATCGGCCGAGGAATGTCAACGCCACATTTGGGGCAAATTGCCTGACGCTCAGCCGCGGATGACCGCGCCCTGCAGTTTCACACCGGCCGCGCGCAGCGCCGAGATGGCGGTGGCGGTCGTCTCCTCCGCCACGGCGGCGGTGAGATCGAGCAGCACCGTGGTCTCGAAGCCCTCGCGGGCGGCGTCCACCGCGGTCGCCCGCACACAGTGGTCGGTGGCGATGCCGACCACGTTCACCCGCCGCACACTGCGGGCCCGCAGCCAGTCCGCCAGGGTAGTGCCGTCCTCGGCGAGGCCTTCGAAGCCCGAATAGGCGGCCGTGTAGCGACCTTTGCGGAACCACTCCTGAATCGCCGAGGTGGTCAGATCCGGATGCGGCGAGACTCCGTCGGTGCCGTCCACGCAGTGGGGCGGCCAGCTGTGGACGAAGTCCGGCGCGTCGCTGAAGTGATCGCCGGGATCGATATGGAAATCGAGCGTGCCGGCCACCGCCGCGTAGTCCTCGCCGTGCTCGGCCAGGTGGGCGCTGATCGCCGCGGCCGCCGACGCGCCGCCGCCGACGGCCAGCGAGCCGCCCTCGCAGAAGTCGTTCTGCACGTCGACGACGATCAGCGCCAGGTCGCCCTTCGCGTCACTCACTGGACCTTCTTTCACGGGGTCTCCTCGAACAGGGTTGGAATGCACGGCTCACCGCGCTGCAGCTGGTGCGCCTCGGCCGGCAGCTCGGCCATCGACAGCGCATGCCGCTCGGCTGCCCTGCGCAGGCCCGTCGGGCCGGTGGCGGTGGTGTCCACCTCACCATGATCGACGAGCAGCTCCAGCAGTGGACGTTCGTGCTCGTCTCCGGCCGGCGGCTCGCCGATCCGGATCACCTCCGCGACGGCCGTGGCGTACTCGCCCGCGGAAAGCCGCCGGCGTGCGTACTTCCGGCCACCGACGCTGGTCTTGTGCGCGGAGGCCTTCGCCACCGAGATCAGCTCGCCGCTGCCGTTCTCCCGGGCCACCAGCTTGTAGACCATCGACGCGGTGGGGGCCCCCGATCCGGTGACCAGGGAGGTGCCCACTCCGTAGGAGTCCACCGGGGCCGCCGCCAGGGCGGCGATCGCATGCTCGTCCAGATCGGAGGTGACGACGATCTTCGTTCGGGTGGCGCCGAGCCGGTCGAGCTGGGCGCGCACCTGGCGGGCCTGCACCAGCAGGTCCCCGGAGTCGAGCCGGACGGCGCCCAGTTCGCGGCCGGCCACCTCGATCGCGGCGGCGACGCCGGTGGCCACGTCGTAGGTGTCGACCAGCAGGGTGGTGCCCCGGCCGAGACTGTCGATCTGGGCGGCGAAGGCGCTGCGTTCGTTGTCGTGCAGCAGAGTGAACGCGTGTGCCGCGGTGCCGATCGTCGGCAGCGCGTACCGCCGGCCGGCCTCGAGGTTGGACGTCCCCGCGAAGCCGGCCACCACCGCCGCCCGGGCGGCGGCCACCGCGGCCTCCTCGTGGGTGCGTCGCGACCCCATCTCCAGGCAGGGCCGGTCGCCGGCCGCGGACGTCATCCGCGAGGCCGCCGAGGCGATCGCGCAGTCGTGGTTGAAGATCGACAGGGCCAGCGTCTCGAGGATCACCGCCTCGGCGAACGTTCCTTCCACGACCAGCACGGGGGAGTGCGGGAAGTAGCTGTCGCCCTCCGCGTACCCCCAGGCCGAACCGGTGAAGCGGTAACCGGCCAGGTACTCCAGGGTGGGGCCGTCGACGATCTTGTTCCCGCTGAGCCAGGAGATGTCGGCCTCGTCGAAGCGGAACTCGGCCAGCGCCTCCAGCAGCCGGCCGGTGCCGGCGACGACGCCGTAGCGGCGACCGTCCGGCAGGCGCCGGGCGAACAGCTCGAAGACACTGCGGCGATGTGCGGCCCCCGAACGCAGAGCGGCCTCGATCATCGTCAGCTCGTACCGGTCGGTCAGCAGCGACGTGGTCATGGCCCGAAGCTTAGGGTCTGTCTCTTGATCCCTGGTCGATGGCGAGCGGCGTCCAGGGCGTGTCCGGCACGGCGGAGGAGGAGGTCGTAGCGGTGTTCTACGGCCGACGACGACAACGCCGCCGGTCGCGTCCTGGGCGGTGCGCAGCCGATCAGGGATTGAGAGACAGGCCCTCAGGCCCGCGAGCGAGGCCGCCCGGGCGCCAGCCTGGGTGGGAACCGCGATGCTCATCTGCTGGCGCCACGTTCCGCGGGTGGAAGCTCCGCTCCCGCCGAGAGACCGGCGCTGGTCTCCGTCGCCCCCCGCAGGCGGGCCCGGCCTGCGGGTCATCACCGGCGATCCGGTGGGTAGGCTTCTCCAGTGAGTTCCGCCGCAGTTCCGGTCGAGGACGTGCTGGGAGACTCCCGCACCCGTCCGGACAAGCCCTGGGTCACGATCGTCTGGAACGATCCGGTCAATCTGATGAGTTATGTGACGTACGTATTCCAATCCTATTTCGGCTATTCACGGGAGGTGGCCGAGCGATTGATGAAAGACGTGCACATCAAAGGCAGAGCGGTCGTCTCGAGCGGATCTCTGGAGGAGATGGAGCGCGACACCGAGGCGATGCACGGGTATGGGCTCTGGGCCACCTTCAGTCAGGACCGGGATCCCGGTGGCCACTGAGTTCCGGCGCACGGCGCGCGGCATCGAGGTGCGGCTGAGCAGCGGGGAGACCGATGCGGTCGTGCAGGTGCTGGGCGATGTCCGCCAACTGCTGGCCGACGACGCCCCGCCGGCCCCGGCGGTCCCCGACTGGGCCGCCGAGCTGGGGCTGGACGACCTGGGGGTCGATCCGGGCGCCGATCCGACGCCGCCCGCCGACGCCGCGCTCGCCCGGCTGCTGCCGTCGGCAACCGGTGACGAACACGCCGCGAAGGACTTCCGCCGGCTGACCGAGCGCGGCCTGCGGGGGGCGAAGCTGGAGGCCATCTCCGTCTCGCTGGAGGCGTTGCGGGGCCGTTCGGCAGAGCAAGCGGCCGAGCCCGGAAACGAGGCTCGTCCGGAGGTGAACGAGGTCGTGCTGGACGACCGGCAGGCCGTCGCCTTCAGCCGGGCGCTGACCGACGTGCGGCTGGTGATGGCCCAGCGACTCGGTATCGAGACCGAGGAGGACGCCGACGCCGTCCACGACTGGCTCGGCGAACATGCCGACGACGACCTGCAGCAGCCGGGAGAATCGCACGAGGAGTGGCAGTTTCGGCTCAGGGCGCAATGGCTGGCGCAACTGTACGACTTTCTGACCTGGCTGCAGGAGTCCTTGAGCGGAGTGCTGCTGGCGGCCCTGCCGGAAGACGGCGACGGCCGCCGGCAGCCGCCGCCACTCTCCGACGGTGACTGATTGGGATATCAATCAGACAAAAATGTCGACGTGACGATATGGGCAAAAGTGTGATGAAGGACGCGCCTGGACTGGTCATCCGGGGTGCGTGCGGATGCCTACCCTCGTCGGGTGAGGTTGACAGTGGTGGGGTGCTCCGGGTCGTTTCCCGGG
>JBDIAG010000357.1:0-5378 GCA_039812305.1 Actinomycetales bacterium
GGTTCCCGGAGTGCAGTCACGCAACACGGTCGTCCTCAACAACGGCGCGTTGCTGCGCGACGACCCCAGCACCTGGACGGGCGCGCTCGACCGCTCCCCCTGCGGCACCGGCACGAGCGCCCGGATGGCCGCCCTGCACGCCCGCGGTCAACTCGCGATCGGCGAGGACTTCTCGCACAAGAGCATCATCGGCAGCGAGTTCATCGGACGGCTGACCGGCGCGACCACCGTCGGCGAGCGGGCCGCGGTGCTGCCGACGATCACCGGACGCGGCTGGGTCACCGGCCGCACCCAGTGGCTGCTCGACGAATCCGACCCGTTCCCCACTGGATACACGCTCGGTGATATCTGGGCACCACAGCTCGCCTGATTCTCGCGGCGTCATTCGGGGTCGTGCCATTCGGGCCTGATTCGACGCCGTAGCAGTACACCATTCGCAGCAGCCCGGACTCGGGCTGCGTGGAAAGCCAAGATCCCCGACACGATCGATCGTATTCGACGGCTGTCTTCGTGCTGCCGTCATAGCGCGCTGCGCCCAAACGGGCGGGCTTTTCCCATCGACGACCGTCTTCCGTCAGATCCCCACCACCATATCAAAGGAGTATCCCATGTCAGCCGAACTCGATACCGAGTATGAGGCCAGCGATAAGAATCTGAAACGCACCATCGGGCTGTTCAGCCTGATCGGCCTCGCGGTGAGCCTCCAGGTCGGGTCCGGGTGGCTACTGGCCACCCTCGCGGCCGTCTCCCACGCCGGACCGGCGGCAATCCTCGCCTGGGTGATCGGCGCGGTCTTCTTCGGCATCATCGGCATCGCCTGGATGGAGCTGGGCACGATGCTGCCACGCTCCGGCGGCGGCGTTCGCTATCCCCGGATGACGCACGGGGCATTCCTGTCCTGGCTGAACGGGTGGGGTTATCTCATCGCCGCGATCTCGTTGCCGGTGATCGAGGTCCAGGCCGTTCTCACCTACGTGGGCGGGCACTGGGACAACCTCGGGCTGCTCAAGCGCGAGGGCGACGGCCCGGTCATGCTGGCCTGGCCGACCGGGATCATCGTCGGCTGGATCACCCTGTTGATCTTCTTCGCCCTCAACATCTTCGGCGCCAAGCTGTTGACCGAATCGAACAAGGTCGTCACTATCTGGAAGCTGGTCGTGCCCACCATCACCTTCCTGTTGATGTTCACGGCATTCAGGTCGGAGAACTTCTTCTCGTTCGGTGGCTTCGCCCCGATGGGCGTGGGCGCGATCTTCGGCGCCGTCTCCGGCGGCGGGGTCGTCTTCGCCTATGCCGGCATCCGCCAGATCGTGGATTTCGGCGGCGAAGTCATCAATCCCAAGAAGAACATCCCGCTGGCCATGCTCATCGGCGGGCTGCTCATCCCGTTGGCCTTGTATATGTGTCTACAGATCGGATTCATCGGTGCCATCGATTGGGAACATGCCGGAGTGACTCCCGGCGACTATGCCGGGCTCCTGTCCTCGCACTGGGCATCGGAACCATTGCTGGCCGCCGTCGTCGCGGCGGGATTCACCTGGTTCGCCTTCGTCCTGCTCTCCGATGCGGTGCTGTCCCCGGCGGCCACCGGCTGGGTCTGGGTCGGGCTGGCCGGACGCACCGTGTACTCGATGTCGGTGAACAAGGAATTTCCGGTGCTCTTGCAGCGGATGAACAGGTTTGGCGTGCCCTGGATCGCGCTGGTGGGGTCCACCGCCGTCGGGTTCCTGCTCTTCCTGCCGGTACCGTCCTGGTACACCTTCGTCGGCCTCGTCTCCACGGCCCTGGTGCTGAACTACCTCATTGCCGGGCCGGCGATGGCCGTGTTCCGCAATCACGCTCCCGAACTCCCCCGGCCGATCCACATCCCCGGTGGCACCTTCTGGGGAGCTGCGGGATATGTCTGTTCGCTGCTCCTGGTGTTCTATGCGGGTTGGATGACGATGGTCAACATCATGACCGTCGTCATCCTCGGTCTTCCGATCTATGCCTCGTACGCGTCGGTCAAGGCCGGCTGGACCAAGAACCCGGTCTCCGGCGCGGTCTCGCTGGTGTTCGCGATCATCTGGGTGTTCGTGGGTGCCCGCTCGGGCTGGCTCTTCGCGGCCAACTACGACGTCGACCATTGGTCGATCGGCGTGTTCGCTCCCGTGTTCATCGGTCTCACGGCGGCCTTCGTCGCCATCCTCTTCGCGATCTCGAACGAAGACGGACGCAAGAACATCCGGTCCGGCCTGTGGGTGCTGGTGGCCCTGATCACCACGATGTTCCTGGCCTACTTCGGAGAGGCCGGGCCGCAGCCGATCATGAACGCGCTGACCGAGTTCCTGGTGGTTGCCGCGGTCGGCGTGGCCACCTACTTCTGGGCGGTCAAGAGCGGCTACCGCACCTGGGAGATGGATCAGGTCGTCAAGCACACCCTGGCCGACATCGAGAAGGAGAAGGCGTCCGAACAGGGTCTGTCGTGACCCGTTGACGCTTCGTCGTCGAGGCCGCCCACGTTCGTCGTGGGCGGCCTCTTCTCATGCCCGGGTTCTTCCTGCCTGGGTTCTTCCTGCCTGGGTTCTTCTGCCCGGGCTGGTCCACCGGGCGCGAGAGACCCAGCCCAGGCCGGGTGCTCCGCCCGTCACATCTGGCGCAACCGGCTTGACACACGCAACTACTCACGCGAAAGTAGTCGCGTGTCGTCCATTCGCCTCTACATCCTGGGCAGCCTCGCCGAGCGCGGGCCGCTGCACGGGCACGCCCTGGTCGCCCTCGCCGAACAGGAGCATGTCCACGAGTGGACGGACATCTCCGTGGGCGGTCTCTACAGCGCCGCACGCCGCCTCGCGGCCGAGGGGCTCATCGAGACCGTGCGGGTCGAGCGGCAGGGCAACTATCCGGAGCGCCAGGTCTACGGCATCACCCCCGCCGGCCGCGAGGCCCTTCGCGGCCTGCAGCGCGACGCACTGGCGGAACTCAGTTGGCGGCACGACCCGGTCGACCTCGCCATCGCCCGGCTCGACCCCGAGGCTCTGGACGAGCTGGAGGGGGTGATCCGCTCGCGTCGCGACCGGATCGCCGCCACGCTCACCGAGCAGCGCGCTCACCGCGAGCGCATCAGGAAATACCTCACCGTGGCCGAATGGGTCACGACTGCGCATGGCATCCGCCGCCTCGAGGCAGAACTCACCTGGCATGAGGAACTGCTGGCGGCTGTACCCGAGATCATCCGCGACGAGCGGACTCGTCCGAAAGACCAGGATCTGACATGACCGACCGTCCCAGCCTCTCACCGACCGCGATCGCCTCCACCCGCCGCGCGTGGTTCGCTCTCGCCGTCCTCATCCTCGGTGTCGCCATGGGCATGCTCGACACCACCATCGTCAATGTCGCGCTGCCGACGATCCGCACGAGCATCGGGGCCACCGAGGCCACCCTCTCCTGGATCATCTCCGGCTACGCCCTCGCATACGGCCTGGTGCTGATCCCGTCCGGCCGAATCGGTGACCGGATAGGCCACAAATGGGTGTTCGTCGTCGGCCTGACCGGCTTCACCCTCGCCAGCCTCGCCTGTGGTCTCGCCCAGGGCGGCACCGCGCTCGTCATCGCCCGGGTGGCGCAGGGCCTCTTCGGCGGCATCTTCTTCCCCGCGGTGACCGCCCTCATCCAGCTCATGTTCGCCGGGCGCGAGCGCGGCAAGGCGTTCGCGATCATGGGCGCCTCCATCGGGGTCTCCACCGCGCTCGGCCCGATCGTCGGCGGCCTGCTGATCGAATGGCTCGGCAACACCGACGGCTGGCGCTCGATCTTCTTCGTCAACCTGCCGTTCGGCGTGATCGCCGTGATCGCAGCGCTGCTGGTGCTGCCGGGCGGTGCCGAGGGGGCGCGGGCCACCGGCGTGGACGGGTTCGGCTTCCTGCTGCTCGGCGGCGCACTCGTCGCCATCCTCGTCCCGCTGATCGAGGGTCAAGAGCTCGACTGGCCGGTGTGGACGTGGCTGTCACTGGCCGGCGGCGTGCTCCTCCTGGTGCTGTTCGCAGCCTGGGAGGTGCGGGTCTCCCGGGGCGCGACGACACCGCTGGTGCCGCCGCACCTCTTCAGCCATCCGGCCTTCACCGGCGGAGTCGTGCTCGCCCTGGTCTACTTCGCGGCCTTCACCAGCATCTTCTTCACGATCTCGATCCTGTGGCAGGCGGGCCTGGGGCACTCCGCCCTCGAAGCCGGCCTGGTCGCCGTCCCGTTCGCGCTCGGCTCGATCGTCGGCGCTTCGCAGAGCGACCGCGTCGCGCACCGGCTCGGACGCACCGCGCTGGTGATCGGCACGGCGTGCGTCGCGATCGGCCTGATCGCCGTGTGGATCGTGCTGGCGACGGTACCGGCGACCGATCTCAACCACTGGGAGCTGCTCGCGCCGCTCGCGATCGCGGGCGTCGGTTCCGGCCTCTTCATCGCGCCCAACGCGCAGTTCATCGTGGCGACGGTCGACCGCGCCGAGGCCGGCGCCGCCTCCGGAGTGATCGGCACCATGCAGCGGGTCGGGTCGGCGATCGGCATCGCGGTCATCGGCTCGGTGCTCTTCGGCACCCTGGACATCTCCGGCCCGGCGGACGTCGCCGCGGCCTTCACCGCCAGCGCCGCCCACGCGATGATGGTGTCCGCGATCTTCGCGGTCGCCGCCTTCGCTCTGGTGTTCGTCCTGCCGAAGCAGGTCGACCACGGGTACCAGCCCGTCGAGACGCCGGCTCCCACAAAGGCCGCCGACCCGGCTGCCGTCAACAGCGATCCCAGCTGAACCATGGCACCAACGGCATGACTGGGGCGTGTCCCGCAATTGATTGCGGGACACGCCTCAGGTCGGCCACCACCACTTGCGCTTCTCGAGAAGCACGAGCGGTTGGTGCGGGCGGCGGTGGCGAACTCGCTGATGCAGCACCGTGATGTCCAGGGGCACGAGCGGCGCAGCAGGTCGATGACTGGTACAGCCGGATAAGCGCCCGGCATCCAGATAACGGCCCACCGACCGGCCATCGCCGGATGCCCGGCTGTGAACCGGATGCCCGGCTGTTTAACCGGATGCTCGGCCTCGTTCTGGATGTCCCGGCCCACAGCCGGCTGCCAGGCACCGTCCTGCCCGGCACCCGTCCTGGGCGGTACCCGTCCTGCCCGGCACCCGCCGTGGGCGCCGAGACGCCCGTCCGCTGCCCGACGGAGGCTGGCGTTCGGCGCCACCAGCCACACCCCCCAACGACGAGCGGCAACGGTAGACACCCACAGGTCACCTGGCAGACGCACGAACGCGACCATTCGGCACCGACCGCGACCGCACGCAGACCTCCGCGGCCGTGACCACTCACCAGGGATGCCGATATCGGGCGGCACACGTCTCCGCACTC
>JBDIAG010000358.1:0-5375 GCA_039812305.1 Actinomycetales bacterium
GGGTGCGCTGGCCGTCGAGGAATCGGGGAGCGCGAGGAACCTCGACGATGGCGCGCTGGCCACGACGGTGACGGACATCTTCCTGCCTGAGTCTCTGGTCGGCCACGCGCCGGCTTCTGCGGCGGGCACGACACGGGTTGGGGTTGTCGGACGCGGCTCAGCTGCACATTCGACAACAGCCCGAGAACCCCACGGTGGCAGCGCAACGATGGCTGGCGCCCGACGATTCCCGACTCATGTCATCGAGATTAGCGGAAATCCTTGCCTGGATGCGAGCAAGTCCGGATGTTGGGCACGGCACTTTCCGGGTGACAGGCTGTCCGGCGCGGGGTCGAGACCTCCGCCTCAGATGACTACAACGTCGAGGTTTGGGTAGCGGGCTCGGAACTTCCGATCCAAGGTCGTGAGCGAGGTTGCCGCGGACAGCGCGAACGCCGCCAGATAATCGTCGGTCCACAACTTGTGGCTGCGATCATCGGTCGCCGACAGACGTCGGAACTTGTCGGTGATGCCGGACGGCTCGTCACACCACTCGAACCGTTCGTCGGACAGGACGGTATCGAGGATCTCCCATGCCTGACGTCTGCTCGTCGCGTCAGTCGACATGACGGCGGGGTTGGAGAGGAGCCGCAGCAACCCCATCGCCGTCACTCGGCAAATACCGGACGGCTCGTTGGTACTGTCCAGCCACGTAGTGGCCCGCTCGTGTGCTTCGTGACGCCGCCAAACCAGGGCGAGAAGCGGCCCCACGTCGAGCAGGGTCACCCGAACGCCCGATGCAGGTCGTCCTCCTCCTCCGACTGCGCATCAGCCACCTCGATCTCCGCCTGGGTGACGGCTGGACCGTCAGACCCAATCAGCGGGAAGGACACCCGCCGACCATGCCGGGGACGACCAACCTCGGTGGCGATGGCTCGCGCGAAAAGATCCTTCAGTGACTCCCCGCGAGTCGCGGCCCGAGCCTTGGCAGCCCGCATCAGATCGTCGGGAAGATCCACCGTGGTGCGCATAAAAGCATACTACCTGCTCAGGCGGGGGTGTGGACGTCGATCTAGTCCGGTGCGGGAGGCGTCCGCGGGTCTGGCGCGGTCGACGGCCTCCATCTCCGACGACGTGTCGATCCTGGATACCACCCTCAATCTCTGGCTGCGCATCCACGCCTTCGCCGGTGAGCCGGGTCGGCTCGACGACGTCGCGCGGATCTGTCTCCGGCAGGACGGCGGCGCAGTGGACATGGCCGTCAACTCCTGGGGTGCGTTCGCGGTGTCGGTGACGGCGGCCCTGTTGCTGGGTGAGGACGAGCGGGCCGCGCTGGCCGAGGCCGGCTTGGCCGAGCGGGTCGACGACGCCGTGGGCGATGGGGCGACGACCTGGCTGGCGATCGCCTCGGCCGTCCGCCGGAGGGACCAGAGTGCTTGCACGGCGGCGGTCCAGGCGCGGTCGGACTCACACCTGAAGCAGCTCAGACGGATGTACATGCGTCGCCGCGACTGGCACCTGATGGTCGACGGCATCCCGATGATGCTGGCCGAGGCCGCCAGCAGGCGGGGGCTGGTCACGCCCGACCTGTGGGACGTCCCGGCCGAGTGGATCGCCACCGCGCGAGCCGCCGCGGCTCGTGATGCCTGATCGTTCCGGACGAGCGCCGCGGCATTGCCGACGACCATCTGGCCGCGCCACTCGACGACGGCGGTCCATCCGCGCCTGCCGGCAGAATCGGCGACTCGGTCAGAGTCGAGCAGTCTCCGGGCCGCTCAGGGCGTCGCGGGAAGCAGTCGTGCCAGCTGTCGCAGAGGCCGGCACCGTGCCCGGCTACCGCCTCCGGGCATCTTCGAGGGCCGATTGGAATTCGGTGAAGTGGGCGTCGACCGCGGACATGGCGGCAAATGGATCTCGCGAGAGCACCGCTTCCAGGATGCGGCGGTGGATGCGGGACATCATCGCCTGGTGACCTTCGATGGTCTCGACCAGATGGCGACGTTCGGCGAAGGTGCGCCGCAGGACGACGGTGAGGGCCTCGGCGAAGAAGATGATCGAGACGTTGCCGGAAGCGTGCAGCAGCGCAGCATGGAAGTCGAAGTCGGCTTGTTCGACCTCGGCGCTGGTGCGGTTGGCCTCGATGGTGTCCAGAGCCTTGTGCATGTAAGCGATGTCCACGTGGTCATGACGGATCGCGGCCTCCTTCGCGGCCTGCCGTTCGAGTGCGATCCGGACCGACTGCAGGGAGTCGGTGGTGTGGTTGGAAAGGACGAGTCCGATGTTCAGGGCCTGTCCCAATCGATTGGAGTCGAGGTTCTGCACGTAGGTCCCGGCCCCACTGCGTCGGCGAAGCACACCAAGGGATTCCAGCAGGCTCAGCCGGTCCCTGAGTAGGGTGCGAGAGACGTTGAGCTTCTCGGCCAGTTCCCGTTCGCTGGGCAGCCGTCCGCCTATGCCGGCTTCGTGGAGCAGCCGGACCAGCGCGTCCGAGGTGGGATCACCGAACGAGGGCCCCTCGGGCTCGACCAGCCCGGCTGGTGGGTTGGCAGCAAGCGGCGACGTCATCGGCCGACTCCTTCACTCTTTGGTATGACCATCCTAGCCGGGGGTACGCCGAAGCCAGGCCCGGTCTTGACATCGACGTAGTCGTCGTCGATCCGAGATCCACCCGCCAGCTGCCCCCGGGGGCAGCCGTGACACGTCGTCGGCGTGGACGGACGACCCAAACCCGCTGATTACCAGTCATTTCAGAGGGCTGTCCCTTCGTCCGGTGCTGCGGCACCACGCACTGCTGCCTGTCGAACGTAGTCAAGCCTTGACAAGTTTGGTAGCTCCATTAATAATCTTGGTAGTACCAACTTGTGATCGCAGAGACCTTGGGCTCGTTCCTGCCGTCACCAATGGCTTCGACTCGTCGTCCCGTACGCGATGACGAGGAACGCAACGTTCGGTCCGTGACGTGATCGGACGTCAACTCAACAGTCCGGTGGAGAGACACATGACAGAGCAGTCAGTCACAGACGTAGGGTTCGTTGGGATCGGCAAGATCGGTCTGCCGATGGCGACCTGCCTTCATCGTGCCGGGTACCGGGTGCGAGGGGTCGACGTCTCCGTCTCCCAGATAGCCGAGGCCGCCGAACGAGGCATCGCGGCGAGCGTGGACGTCACCACGGTTGTCGATTGTCAGGTGGTGGTGGCCATGGTGATGAACGGTGCCCAACTGCGGGAATTGCTGTCGGCGGCACCGTTCAGCACGGGCGATCTGGCCGGTGCGGTGTTGGTCGTGATGAGTACGGTCGGTCCGCAGGCTCTCCACGATCTGCGGAACCTACTCGACCAGGCGGGTGTTCGGCTGGTGGATTGCCCGGTGACCGGAGGAATCGAACGGGCCGAGGCGGCTGAACTGACCCTGTTCGCGGCCGGCCCGCCGGAGGCGGTTGCCGAGGTTGGTCCGGTGCTGCGGGCGATGGGACGGCTGGTCGATTGCGGGACGCAACCCGGCGATGGCCAGTCCTTCAAACTGGTGAACAACATGCTGGCTGCCACGCATCTGGTAGCCGCCGCCGAAGCGGTGGGGTTTGCCACGGCCCTGGGGCTGGACCTGGACAGACTGTTGCCGGCTCTGGAGTCGGGGACCGCGGCGTCATGGATGCTCAGCGACCGCGGCCGCCGGCTGGCGCAGGCGCTGCACGAGGACTGGGATCCGGCGATCTTCCTCGACATCTTCGTCAAGGACAGCGGGTTGGTAGTCGAAACGTCCGAAGCGATCGGCTATCACGCACCGCTGAGCGTTGCGATGCGAGACCAGTGGAGACGGGCTGCCGATCGGGGTCTTGGCCGGTGCGACGACACCGCGATCGTCAAGCTGTACCAGGCGGCACCGGCCCACTGACGCCGGAGCGAACCGGGCTCCATCTGCCCGAAGCCGCCTGTCCTTTCTTCCCGTCGACCTCGCCAGAACGGCAGAGGTCTGCGATCGACATTCCCGCCACAATGATTGGAAGGCCCATGTCCATACTCAGTAGTTCCCGCGTTCTCAGTCTGCGCCTTGGGCCAGGCGAGGACCTCGTCGAGACCCTGTCCACCGCCCTGGACGACGTGGGAGCCGACGGCGCGGCCGTGGTCTGCGCCATCGGCAGTCTGGAGTTCCTCAAATACGCGGTGGTCAGGATCGACGAGACCGGAGTCCCCCGCTACACCTCGGTGCTCGAAGAGGTCGGCGCGATCGAGATCACCAGCCTGCAAGGGCATCTGGGACGCGATGACGATTCCCAGCCGGCCGTGCACCTGCACGGCACATTCGCTCTGGCCGATGGCGCCGTCCGCGCCGGTCATGTCTACGGTGCCCGCGCGCTGGTCACCGTCGAGATCACCCTGCTGGTCTCGGATCAGCTGAGATGGCAGCGTCGACAAGAGCTGTACAAGCACGGCAAGCACATGCCGATCCTGCTGCCCCAGGAACGTTTCGACTCCTGATCGTCCTGGACGTCCGAACTTTGGTCACACCTTTCACGAGGGCGTCGATACCACGTAGCTGCTCTCGTACGAGCTGCTGAGATTCCGCAGTGTTTTCAGGAGACGCGGGGACATCCAGCGGCCACCGGAAACAGTCCCCGCCGAACCACAGTGCCGGCACCGCTTCGGCGCTGACGGGCCGGTGGCCGACGAAAGGACCCGTCATGACCGGCCTGACGATGACAACGTGCGCTGGGTCGCCGACCGAGACCGGACCCGGAACGGTGGCCTGGGTCGTTGTCACAGACTTCCAAGACGTCTGTCGAATCGCCATGTTGTTGCGTAGCCGTGCCTATCGCGTCGTGGAGTTCACGGCCGAGGTGCGGTCGGCAGACGACCAGGCCGGTCCGGTGGATCCGCCCGGCGATGGATGGTGCGTGCGGGTGCGGTTGGCAGGGCCCGTAGACCTGGCCCTGCTGGTCAACCGGCTATCCCGGTTGCCCGGCGTCGTGCAGGTCGATCGGGCCGTCGACCGCGCAACGACCGCCAGCGAGCCGCAGATCGATTGAGAAGTCTGCTGACGTTCTTCACCGCCGCCCGGACGGTCGCGGGGACCTGTCCCGTGCCGGACGGGACCTCCTTGATAACACCGATCAGAAAGTTGGTAGTTCCATATTGACAACTGGTAATACCAATTGTAGGGTACTTACCACGGGTCACATCCACGTAGGACCCGACACGGCGGCCGGCACGGAACTTCGAACCCAGCCGGCAGCCCTCTTCCATCGCCTCCTCTGGAGGCCAAATCAAAGGAGATTTCCATGGATGTCGTCATCGAGCAGTCGTTGATTGGTGAGGAGGCGGACGCGGAGTTGACGTCGTGGTCTGTCGAGGATGGGGCGAGTGTGGAGGTGGGTCAGGTGTTGGCCGAGTTGGAGACG
>JBDIAG010000359.1:0-5362 GCA_039812305.1 Actinomycetales bacterium
GACCCTGCTTCCCCTCCGGGCGCGGCGCCACGTCTATGCCATCTATGCGCTCTGCCGGCTGGCCGACGACATCGTGGACTGCGCCGGGCCGGCCGCCGGACCGGATGAGGTCGGCGCGCGGCTCACCGAGTTCGCCGACGGCTTCTACCGTGGGCTGGAGGATGGTGAGGCCGCGTTGCGCAGATCGACCGTCCTCGGGGCGATCGTGCACACGGTGCACGAACTGGGACTGCCCACGGAGTACTTCCAGCGCTTCTTCGCGTCGATGGCGCGAGATCTCGTGGTGGACTCCTACGAATCCTGGCCCGATCTCGTCGACTACATGGACGGGTCGGCGGCGGTGATCGGCGAGATGATGCTGCCCGTCCTCCAGCCGATCTCGCCGGCCGCCGGCGAGCCGGCCCGCCAGCTCGGCTTCGCCTTCCAGCTGACGAACTTCCTGCGCGACGTGGACGAGGATCTCGACCGGGGACGGGTCTACCTCCCCCAGGAGGATCTGCGTCTCTTCGGCGTGGACATCGCGAGGCGCGAGGTGACTCCGCAGTGGCGGGATCTCATGGCGTTCCAGATCGCTCGCAATCGTGAGCTCTATCGGGAGGCCGATGCCGGGCTGCGATTCCTGCCGCCCGCTTCCCGCCGGTGCGTGGCCACGGCTCGGGCCCTGTACTCGGAGATCCTGGACGAGATCGAGGCTGCCGGGTACGACGTGTTCTCCGGCCGGTTGCGGGTGCCGGGCCGGCGGAAGCTCGGTCTGGCGGTCGCGGCCAGGGTCGGGGAGGGTAGAACTAGACCATGATTCCGTCCCGGATCTCGTCGCAGATCCACGCTGAGGCGCCTGCCCGGACCGCAACCGGCATGGGTGCGCTGCCGGCCGGGTGCCCGGTGATCGCGGAGTTCACCGGCCCCGATGCCCGGCGGTTGCGGGTGGACGGTCTCGCGAACACGGAGCGGACCGACGAGCTCGGGCGCCGGCAGCCAGGATGAGCTATCTGGAACCCCGGTGGGCGAACGCCGCCCTGCTGGTGATCGACCTCCAGGTCGACTTCCTGGACGACGGTGCCTGCGCCGTGGCGGGAACGTCCGCGGTCGTGCCGGCGGTCGCCGAGCTGGCCGCCGGCTTCCGGGCCGCCGGTCTGCCGGTGGGGCACATCGTGCGCCTCTACTCGGGCAGCGACGTGGACCTGCCACGGCGGGCATTCGTCGAGGGCGGCGGGCGAATCGTCGCGCCCGGCAGCCCCGGCTCCGCGATCGCCCCCGGTGTGGCGGCGCCGGGACCGCTCGCACTGGACGCCGCACCGCTCCTCACCGGCCGCCCGATACCTCTCGGCCGCCGGGAGATGGTGTTCTACAAGCCGCGCTGGGGTGCCTTCTACCGGACCGGCCTGCAGGACTGGCTGGACACGATGGGCGTCGACACCGTCGTGGTCGCCGGCTGCAACCTGCCCAACTGTCCGCGCGCGACCTTGTTCGAGGCCAGCGAGCGGGACTACCGCACCGTCCTCGTCGCCGACGCCGTCTCGCAAGTCAGCCCGGAACGCCTGGCCGACCTGGCCGCGATCGGGGTGAACATCCTGACCAGGGACGCGGTGACCGCTGCCGTCGACCAGCACCGGCCGGTGCCCGACCAGGCCTGACGAACCAGAAGCCGCTCGGCACTCGTTCCCGGCGGGGGTAGGCTGGGCCACGCGATTGGCGGTGTGATCGGATGCCCGGACGGTGCAGGATGCGTCCAGGCTTTGAAAGCGCTTGCAGCCCAATCGGTCTGGGCCTCTAGCTCAATGGCAGAGCTGCGGACTTTTAATCCGTAGGTTGTGGGTTCGAGTCCCACGGGGCCCACCAGATGATCGTTGTTCGAACCAACGACATTTCCGGGCGGGCGAGCTGTTCGTCCTCGGCCAGCAAGTCAGCACCTCGGCGTTCTGACGGGCGGCGGGATCGACGAGTACATGATCGTCTTCGAGTTGCCGTTCAGCCGGTTTCGAGTGATGTTGCAACCGCTTCAAGTCTCTCTAGAAGCTCACGCGCGCCGCTCTCGGCCTGGAAATCCTCAAGGTGCCTGCGTCGGTCTTCGTCGGTCTCGTAGTAGGAGAGCCACGACACCGTGGATCGTCGTGGGTCGGCAGGCTCAGTCTCGATGAGGACAACTGTGCGAGAAGGGGAAAGACTCCACTCCTCGGACCCTCTATGGACGAACTCGATTCTCGACGGGACATCGACGTCGACGAAGTCGTACACGTTCGAGAACTCCGTGCCATCCGGGGCGCGCATGACGATGTCGAGCACACCGCCGTTGCTGAAATCGAGGTCTCGGGCTGTGCTCGTGAAGCCTGCCGGCCCCCACCATTGCTCGATCGACGCCGGGCTCGACCAGGCTGCGCAGATCGCGTCCGGTATTGCTGCCATCACTCGTGTGATCCGCAGGTCAGGTTCATCCGTCATGCGGTGTCCTTCTGATCGTGGTTGGCCCCTCGTCGGGGCCGGGAGCGAACGTCTTCCGCGGCACCCCGCGCTTGGGCCGGTAGGTTCGGGCGAAGCTGCGCCGGTTCGCTTCATCGATCGCCACGAGTTCCCAGTCGACTCGGCGCCCGCCGGGGACGTCGAAGATCCTGATCCCGTCCCCAAGGAAGACGGGCGCGACGAAGACCTGCAACTCGTCGATGAGGTCGTGCTCAATCGCCTGCCGAGCGATGTCGGCGCTGATGATCTGAATATCCCGATCCCCGGCGATCTCCTGGGCACGATCGATCGCCTCGGCGATAGAGCAGTTCATCGCGATGACGGTCGGATCGTCCGCAAGTTCCTCCGGTCGGTGCGTGAGGATGAATTCGGTCCCCGACCACGCACCGCCGTAGGGCTGGGAGGTCATCTCGTCGCGTTCATCGCGCTGCGCCTTGGCGGCGTCGTAACCGGCGCGGCCGGCAATGATGACGGCCACCTTCGAGGCCATGTCCTGGGTGGTGCCCTCGGCGTGGGGCTCGGATGCCGCCAGCCACGACATGTCGTGGCCCGGCCCAGCGATGAATCCGTCGATCGACGCGGTGAACCCCCAGGCGACTTTGCCCACGACGGCACTCCTTCCCTTGGACTTAGTGATGCTGATCTGCAATCACTCACGCTATGGCAAGTGATAGTAGAGTGCAAGCACTTGAGGGAAGGGGCCGCGATGGCGATGCCGCGATCGGGGTGCGCGATCAACCAGGCGGTCGAGGTGCTCGGCGACTCGTGGGCGATCCTGGTTCTGCGCGACATCATGTTCGGTGATCGCCGCCATCTCCGCGAGCTGTTGGCCGGCTCGGAGGAGGGTATCGCCAGCAACATCCTCAGCAGCCGGCTCAAACAGCTCACCGCACGCGGACTGCTCACCCGGGCCGAAGCAAAGCGCGGACAGCGCGCCATGTACTCGCTGACCGAGGCGGGCATCCAGGTGCTGCCGATCATGGTGGCGCTCGGAAACTGGGGGTTGGCACATCGCGATGGCGACCATCGTCTCCGAGTGCGCGCAGAACTGCTGCGGGACGCAGGACCAGGGTTCGTCGACGCCATGATGGACGAGCTGCGCGAAATCCACCTCGGTATCCCACGGCCGGATCCAGGTCAGCCGAGGCCTAGCGAGCAACTCCGCGCCGCCTACGAACGCGCTACCGGTGCCAACGAAAGCAATACCGGATCACCCTAGAGTGAGGGGGGCGCGCGCCGTAGTCACTGTCAGAAGGGACGGATACCTCCCTCTTGGCAGTGCCTAAGCCGATTCTGCTGTCCGGCTGCCGGTCGCCTCGTACTGGCGCGCGCGGCCCTGGACGCCGGTGAAGCGGAACGGGCCCGCCGTCACGCGCGGCGTGGTGACATCGGATCGGGTGCTTTGCGTCGCGGCGTGCAGCGCGCGATATTCGTCGAGGCTGAGTGGCACCCGGGCGTCGATCGCGGCGCGTGCCTGGGCTCCGCGGGTGTGCTTCGCGTAGTCGGGTTGCACGATGCCGGTGAAGAACTCGCCGACGCTGCCCGAGCCGTAGCTGAAGAGTCCCACGCGTTGTCCGGCGAGGGCGTCGGACTGGTCGAGCAGCGCGGCGAGCGCCGCATACATCGACGCGGTGTAGCTGTTGCCGAGCGCGCGGTTGTAGGTGAACGTCGGCTCGAGCACGCTCGTGTCGGTGGTGCCGCCGGCGTGCTTCGCGAGATGGGCGTGGCCCTTCCGGGCCATCTTCGTGAACGGCTGGTGGTAGATGAACTGGTCTATCTCGTCGAAACCGACGCCGCCCTGCGCGCGGAAGTCGTCCCACGAGGTCGTCAGCGAGTCGAGGTAGGCGGTGAGTGAGAGCGGCCCGTCGACGACCGCGGTCGTCGAGTCGTTCGGCCGCCAGAAGTCGTCGACGTCGGCGGTCGTGACGCCGTATACGGGCTCGATCGCCAGGATCGCCGGGTCGGCCGCGGCGAGGAGCGCGACGGCGGCGGCGCCCTGTGTCGGCTCGCCCGGTGAGCCGAGCTCGTATCTGGCGACGTCGCTGGCGATCACCAGCACGCGCTCCGTGGGATTCCTGGCGATGATGCCCATCGCCATCTGCAGCGCGCCGGTCGCCCCGTAACAGGCCTGCTTGATCTCGAACGTCCGCATGCCGGTCGGCAGCCCGAGCAGGCGGTGCACGTAGACGCCGCCGGACTTCGACTGGTCGATGCCCGATTCGGTGGCGAACAGCAGCGTGCGGAGGCCCTCGGTGCCGTGCCGCTCGAGGATGGGCAGGGCCGCGGCGGCGCCCATCGTCACGATGTCCTCGTCGGCGGCCGGGAAGCTCATGCCGTCCTGACCGAGCCCGATGACGTACTTGTTCGGGTCGATCCCCGCGCCGCTCGCGAGGTCCTCGAGCCGCACGACGTGGTGCGTCGTCGCGAGAGACAGGTCGTGGATGCCGATGGTTGTCATGCGCGTCCCTTCGCCGAGCGCTCGAAGACGGTATGCGCCGCCATGAGTTCGCCGGGGTTGGTCTGGGCGGCGAGGAGTGACGGCTCACCGCAGAGGACGGTGGCGGCGATCAGCGCCGCCAGGCGCCGGGCGTTGGCCCCCGGCTCGGCCTCGCCCGTGCAGCCGATTCGCTCCAGGGCGTCGCGGGTGTGCGGCAGGTCCTTGCCGTTGCCGATCGTGCCGACGATGAGGTGGGGCAGCGTGCACGAGAAGTAGAGGCCGTCCCCGCGCGCCTCGGCGTAGGTGATGCCCTGCGAGCCCTCGACGATGTTCGCCGCGTCCTGGCCCGTCGCGAGGTAGAAGCCGAGCAGCATGTTCGCGTAGTGCGCGTTCGCCGAGCGCAGGGCGCCGGCGATCGTGCTGCTGACCAGGTTCTTGCGCACGACGAGCTCGGCGACGCGCTCGGCG
>JBDIAG010000360.1:0-5358 GCA_039812305.1 Actinomycetales bacterium
GAGCAGGGTCACCGGGGCGGGCATCGTCGCAGAGCAGGGTCACCGGGCGGCAGGCCGCCCGGCACTGAACCGGTTTCCGTCTCCTCCCGAACCGCCAGAACGCAAAGCCGAGTACCGCAGCCCGCGCGCAGAGCCTCAGATCCAGCCCTCCTCGCGGGCCTTGGCCGGGGCGGCCTGGCGGCTCGCGACGTTGAGCTTCGTCATCGCGTTGGAGAGGTAGTTGCGGACGGTGCCCGGCGACAGATACAGGCGTCCGGCGATCTCCGCCGTGCCGTAGCCGTCGTCGACGAGTCGCAGGATGTCCACCTCGCGCGGGCTGAGCGGATTCGGGCCCTTGCGCAAGGCGGCCGCGGCCAGTTCGGCGTCCACGACGGTGCCGCCGTCGGCGACCGCGCGGATCGCGTCCACCAGCCGGGCGGCGGTGGTCGACTTCATCAGGTAGCCGGAGGCTCCGGCCGCCAGGGCCCGGTGCAGGTGCCCGGTGCCCGGTAGCGCGGTCAGCAGCAGGACGCGGATCTCGGGCAGCTTCCCGCGCAACTGCTCGGTCGCCTCGATCCCGGTCGCGCCGGGCATGTCCACGTCGAGGAGGACGACGTCGGGCCGGGTCTGTTCGGCCATCGCCAGGACCTCGTCGCCCCGGGAGACCCGGCCGACCACCTCGAAACCCTCCTCGGTCTGCAGGAGGGCCTCGAAGGCCTCGGCCACCAGGTCGACGTCCTCGGCGATCAGTAGTCGCACGCCAGCTCCTCACGCCCGGCGGCGAGGTCGACGGCCTCGTCCCGGGGCACGTCGACGGGCAACCGCATCATCACCACGAACTTGTCGGAACTCGGATACGCCCGCAACGTGCCCTGGCGAGCCGCGACCTGGCGGCCGAGGGCCGCCAGCCCGGTGCCGCCGGTGCCGCCGGAGCCCTGGCTCGCCTGCCGGCAGCCGTCGTTGATGATCGTCTGCACCACCTCGTGGGACTCCCGGCGCAACGACACCCAGCACCGGCGCGGCCGGGAGTGCTTCAGCATGTTGGTCACGCTCTCTCGGAGCACGGCCGAGCACAGCAGATCCTGCTGGTTCTCCGCGATCTCGTCGACCGCCACCGACAGGTCGATCCCCAGCCGCCCGCACAGTTCGCGCACCGACGCCAGTTCCTCCTCCAGAACGACGACGGACGGTCCGCTGGTGATCGTCCGCAGCTGGCTCTGGCTCTGGCTGAGCACCTCCTGCACGTGCTCGAGGTGGGTGCGGGCCTGGTCGGGCCGCTTCTCGATCAGCCGCAGCGCCGTCTGGTTGCGCAGCGAGGCGGTGATCAGGGTGCGGCCCATGATGTCGTGCAGATCCCGCGAGATGCGGAACCGCTCGGCGTTGACCTGCATCCGCGCCATGTGCTCCCGGGCGATCCGCAGCTCGTCCAGTGTGACCGCGAGCCGGGTCAGCGCGTACAGCACCAGCCCGACGAGCAGGGCGACCGTGGGGATGACCACGCGCACCAGCGGATCGGCGTCGACGCGCCAGATGATGGCGGTGACGGTGCCGAGCAACAGCAGCGTCAGCCCGCCGGCCAGCCCGAGCGGCAGGGTCAGCAGGATCGCCGCCACCCCGAGGCCGACCATCGACCACCCGCTCAGAGGAAGCAGCAGCAGACTGGTGAGCAGGGTGATGCCACCGGTCAGCCGCTGCGCCCGCACCGAGGCCGTGCGCGCGATCTGGTGGCGCAGCACGAGGAAGGAGCCGGCGCAGATCAGCGCCACCACGATGCCCGCGGCGACCATTCCGGGCCCCAGCGAACCGAGTTGGGAGAGCTGCGAACTCACCGTCTGAGCGGTCATCACGCTGGCGACGATGAGCGAGGTCCACTCCGACGCCAGAACCTCCCCGAGACTCATGTCGTCCTTGGATGCGCGCATCAAACTCCCATCCACCGACGCGTGATGCCTTTCGGAGTTTACCGGCAGGATCGCCCGGATTGCCTTGAGAGCCTGGTCACAAGGCCGGCACGACGTCGAGGAGCGTTCTCGTCCGACGCCCGGGTGGGAGTCAGCTGCGGGCACCGGCCGGCACGTCGACCGGGGTGGGGGTCACCTCGGCACCCGGTCGCGAGGCGGCCCGCATCGTGGCTCCGACGAGCATGTTGACCGCGGCGATGACCACCAGCGCGATCGCACCGGCGTGCAGGCCCGTGGTCGGGCTCGCGGCGCCGCCGGCGACCGCCTGCACGGTGACCGAGACGACGACGGCGAGGCCGACCGCGCCACCGACCTCCGAGGAGGCGTTGAGGACGGCGGACACCGCCCCGGCCTCGCCCTCGGACGCGCCGGCGGTGCCCACGATCGGGCCGATCATCATGCACAGCACAAGGCCGGCGCCCATCGCCATCATCACCGGCATGACCAGGGCGGGGTAGGACGATCCCGGCTCGAACAGCAGGATCGCTCCGGCGGCGGCCGCCGTGATCAGGGCGCCGCCCACGTACACCGGCCGGGAGCCCAGCCGGGCCAGCAATGTCGGCAGCACGCTGGAGACGACGATCATGACCACGCCGGTGGGCAGGTAGGCGACACCGGTGCGCAGCGGCGTGTAGCCCTGGACGAGCTGCAGGTACTGCGGCAGCAGGAAGAAGAACGGCAGCATGGTCGCCGCCGAGACCACCTGGGCGGCCACACCCACCCGCACACTGCGGCGGGTGAAGACGGCGCGCGGCAGGAGCGCGTGCGGACGGCTCCACTCGACCCGGAGGAAGCAGATCACCAGCGCCGCTCCGGCGCCCATCAGGCCCAGCGACTGCCAGTGCAGCCAGCCGACCAGCTCGATCCGGCTCACCCCGAAGACGAAGGTGGAGACGCCGGCCGTGCCGAGGGCCGCGCCCAGCAGGTCGCTGGGGCCGCGGGCGGTGCGGGTCGAGGCGGGCACCAGCCAGATCACCCCGGCGACGACCAGGAGGCAGAGGGGCACGTTGATGAAGAAGGCCAGGCTCCAGTGCACCCCGATCAGGGCGCCGCCGACCAGGGCTCCGAGCGCGCCGCCCAGACCCATGATCGCGCCCCAGATGCCGAGGGCCCGGGTGCGTTCCCCGGGGTCGGGGAAGGTCGTGACGACGATGGACAGCGCGGCCGGCGACAGTGCGGCCGCGCCCAGCCCCTGCAGCACTCGGGCCGCCACCAGCATCCCGATGCCGTCGGACAGACCGGCCAGCACCGAGCCCGCGATGAAGACGGCGATCCCGGCCAGCAGCACCCGCCGCCGGCCGAGCAGGTCGGCCATCCGCCCGCCGAGGAGCAGGAAGCCGCCGAACACCACGACGTATCCGTTCACCACCCACTGCAGCTGCTCGATCGAGCCGCCCAGCGTGGTGGAGATCGTCGGGATCATGACGTTGACGACGGTCGCGTCGAGGACGACCAGGAACTGCGCGATGGCGACGAACGCCAGGATCCACCACCGGCGCGGATCGGCCGGCACTGCGACGCCCGACCCGACGCCCGGCAGGTCCGCCCGGCTCGCCGCGCTCATGACGCGACCTGCTGGTAGATCTCCCCGAGGCTGCGCGCGGAGAGGATCTCGGCGATCCGCAGGCGCCGGCCGGTCTCGGCCTCCAGGGCCCGGGCCAGCCGCAGGGCGTGCATCGAGTCCCAGCTGAGGACCCGGTCGAAGTCCTCGGTGAGATCGTCGTCGGACAGCGGCAGGTCGAGTTCCTCGGTCACCAGGGCGATGAAGTCGGATCGGTTCACGGCAGGGCTCCTTCGAGATCGGCATTGAGGGTCAGGTGGGCGGGGACGGCCGGCCCCGCGTCGGGGCGAGCGAGGTCGAACTCGTAGTGCCGGCCGTCCTCCGCGGACGACACCGGCCGGAACCCGACCCGGTCGAGGAAGTCGGCGACCTTGGCGTTCTTGGGGCTGGGCCGGTAGGTCGCCGTCACCGCGCGGTAGCCGGCGGCGGCCGCTGCCGGCAGCAACGCGCCGATGGCCGCCTCCTCCAATCCCCGCGCGAATACCCGGCAGGAGAGCACCATGTTCTGCAGGTCCAGGACGTCGCCGTCGGCCCGCAGGACCAGGGCGCCGACGAGGCCGTTGTCGCCGAAGCGGTCGGCGCTGGTCATGGTCAGCACGGCGGACGCCGGGTGCTCGACGACCTCGGCCAGCGCGGCCGGGTCCAGCCGCCGGGTGGTCAGGTTGAACTGGTTGGTGCGCATCGTCAGCTGGGAGACCCGGCCCATCTCCCGCGGTGCCACGCCGGCCATCCGCAGCCTGATGTCGAGGGCGGCCAGGTACTCCTGCGGCGTGGCGTAAGTACCGGCCAGTTCCGCCCGGGCCCGGTCCTGCCGGTAGGACTCGCCGCGCCGGCGGTCCTGCTCGGTGAGCTCCAGCACGTCGAACCAGCCGTCCCGCAGCAGTGCCTCGACGTGCAGCGCGGGCTCGTCGTCGATGTCGATGACGGCGACCTCCGGCATCGACATCCGCACCAGACCCCGTTCGAACGGCGAGTCGTCGACGAAGACCAGCGTGTCGGTGCCGAGGTTGAGCTCCTCGGCGATGCTGGCCAGGTTCGCGTCCTTGGCCTGCCAGTTCACCCGCATCGACGCGAGGTCGCCGTCGCGCAGGACCATGTCCGGATGGTCCCGCAGGACCGCGGCGAGCGCCTCGTGGTCGTTCTTGGAACTGATCGCCAGGAGCACGCCCTGGCTGGCCAGATGCCGGACGGCGTGCTGGAAGGCGCCGAAGGACTCCCCGCGGAACGTCGTGCCGGCCTCGATCCCGTCCGGGCCGTCGTCGCCGAGCACCCCGTCCCACAGCGTGTTGTCCGCGTCCAGGACGAGCACCTTCCGGCTGCGTCCGCGCACCGCGCGGACGAGGTGGCTCACCTCCCGCGCGTACGCCGCCAGCAGGTCGTCGGACAGGCTCACCTTCGCGTAGGCGGCCATCCGCGGATCGTTGAGGACGGCGCCGGCGCCGAGCAGCGGATCGAGGTCGATCACCTGGATCCGTGGGCCGGCCAGCTCGAGCACTCCGATCGCCAGTCGCCGCCACAGCAGCGACAGCGCCCGTCGGTCGCTCAGCGCGACCAGGGACTGCAGTCGCCGGCGGGACAGCACCGGTGTGTTGAGCACCAGGAGACCCTCACCGTGCGCGGCGAACACCTCGGCGATGCCGCGCAGCTCGGCGAGCACCTGGTCGCCGGCCAGCCGCACCGCCTCGAGATCCCATGTCTGGCCGGCCCGGTCGAAGACCATCGCCTCCTCGACCAGGCACAGCACGAGGTCGGCCGGTTCGCCGGTGTTCTCCGGGACGTACCCGGCACCGTCCGGGCTGCCCAGTTCGCGCAGGTAGCCGCCGAAGGCACCGAGCCGGACGGTCGCCGCGAAGCCGT
>JBDIAG010000361.1:0-5356 GCA_039812305.1 Actinomycetales bacterium
CTGAACGCCACCGCGTCCTTGTCTCCGGTGATCGCGGCCTTGAGGGTAGCCCTCTTCACGTCGTGGATCCGCTTGGCGACCACACGGTCGAGGTCACGCTGAAGCGTCCGCAGGTTCTTGGAGATCAGCTCTTCGGTGACGTTCGCGACGATCATCTCGGTGAACACCTGAGCCTCGTCGTCGTCCATCTTCGGGATGTTCGTGCCGGCGCAGACCGCGGTGATCCTCGCCGGCGTGGCGGCGCACGAGGATCAGGTGCCGTACTGGGCGGTGCTCGTCGCGGCGATCGCGGGGGCCGTTCTGGGCGATCACGTGGGCTACCTGCTCGGCCGGCGGCCCGGCCACCCGCTGGAGGAGCGCTTGTCGCCCCGCTGGGCCGACCAACTCGACCGGGTGCTGCGGTTCGTGCGGCGACGAGGCCTGCTGGCGGTGATCATCGGCCGCTGGAACGCGGTCTTCCGGCCCTTGGTACCGCGCGTGTGTGGGCTGAGCGGCATGCCCCGCCGGACCTTCACGATCGGCAACGTGACCGGCGGCGCCCTCTGGGCCGGGATCTGCTCGGGCGTCGGCTACGCCCTGGGCAGCGGCTACCAGCAGGTCGAACGCAGCCTGAGCGTCACCGGCGAACTCGTTCTCGGCATCATCGTGATCGTCGTCATCATCGGACTCCTGATCCACCACTTTCGCTCCGCCCGGCCTTAAGTCCCGCTCTGTCGCAGGACTCGGCTCGGTCTTGGGTTCCCGCGCTGGTGGTGGGCTCGGTTCGGTCTTGGGTTTCCGCTCTGGTGGTAGGGGCTCGGCTTGGTCTGAGTGTCTGCTTCGGTGGTGGGGCTCCGCTCGGCCTGAGGTCCCGCTCCCGTAGTAGTAGGAGGGGTGATAGGGCCAATTCTTGGAATTGGCCCTATGGAGGGGGCCGGGTCTCACCGGTGGGCCAGGGTCTACGCCGGCCGGGTCCTGCCGCAGCCGGGGTCGGGGCCCACAGGTCGGATCCTGCGTAAACCGCCCCACTCCGGATGGGTCCTGGCGCCAGCGCGCCGTTGGAAGCGGATGATCTGACCGGGTATTCCCGCGCCAGCCAGTTGTGGGCCGAGTGGCCAGCGGTCGCTGGTTGTTCAGCGCACAACTGGTTGGTGGGGGAACAGCTGGTTGTTCGTGGCCCTGTGTGGGTGGCGGCGGCCCCCGGGTACCGGGTAAGAGGTGGGCGCGTTCAGCTTGGGGCGGCTGAACTGAGCACGGGGCGACCGAATTGGGCAATGAGTGCCCGTGTTCGGCGCGATGACGCCGTTCAAGCATCGGCCAGTGGTCTCGCTCGGCGCTGCGGGCGGGGCAGAGACCGCGAATGGGCGCCGATCGGTACCGAAGGGTTGCGTTGGCGACCGACCGGCCGCGCAGGAGACCAGCGAATGGCTGCGATCGGAACCGAGGGGTTGCGTTGGGTACCGACGGACCGTGCCGAAGACCAGCGAATGGCCGCGATCGGTACCGAAGGGTTGCGTTGGGTACCGACCGGCCGCGCGGAAGATCAGCGAATGGCCGCGATCGGTACCGAGGGGTTGCGTTGGGTACCGACCGGCCGCGCGGGAGACGAGCGAATGGCCGCGATCGGTACCGAGGGGTTGCGTTGGCTACCGACCGGCCGCGCCGGAGACCGCGAATGGCTGCGATACGTACCGAAGGGGCGCGCTGGGCGTGACCATTGCGTCCCGAGCGTTGCCATTCGTCGGGCCGCGCCTTCGTCGGGCCGCGGCCGGCGGCAGGCGGCGGGACGGCGGGCGGCAAGCGAGAGGGAAAGCAGGCGAGAGGGAAAGCGGGCGGGTCGGCAGCGCCGCGGGAGAACCGCTACGCGTTTGCGGCGGTGACCAGCCAGGTGGCCGCGGGGAAGCGCACCACACCGTCCACGAGGTGCCGGCGCAGTTCGGCGCGGACGTCGTCCAGGAGAGCCGCCCATTCCTCGGCGGACAGCCGGGGTTCCAGCTCCTCGCGGGCGAGCCGGCCGGTGGTGGTGGCCAGCAGCATGGCCAGACGTTCCTCCACGCCGTCGCTGCCGTCGATGCCGTGGTCGCAGATCACGTCCAGGGGCTCCACCTGCACCTCGGTCCAGCCCGCGCCGGCCAGGAGGGAGGTCAGCCAGTCCGGGTCGGCGAAGGCCACCGGCCCGGGCTTGCCGGGCACCGGTGGCGGAGGCGGGGATTCGAGCCGCGAGGTGAGCACGTCGGTGCCGAGGGTGAAGGTCGGGTTCTCCTCCAGCCCCCGCCAGCAGGCGAACGTCAGCCCGGCTCGCGGTGCCGTCGCGGCGCGGAGGTTCGCGAACGCCTGCGCCGGGTCTTCGAAGAACATCACGCCGAACCGGGAGATCACCCGGTCGAAGGGCGCTCCGGGAGCCGCGGAGAGCAGGTCGAGCCGTTGGGCGTCCCCCAGCACCACGTCGGCCTGCGGCACCCGGTGCCGGGCGGCTTCGACCATGTCCGCGGAGATGTCGATGCCGACCATCACCGCTCCCGCGGCCACTCCCGCCTCGAGGAGAGTCCCGGACCCGCACCCCACGTCGAGCGCCCGCTGCCCCGGCCCGAGCCGCGCGGCGTCCAGGATCGCCGCTGTCACCGGAGTGAAGACGGCGTCGAAGAGTGCCTCGTTGCGCACCCAGCCGGATGCTCCGTCCGACCAGCCCTGGCGTGTGTAGGCATTGCTCACATTCGCATCGTACGTGCGCGGAATCGAGCCGGGCCGCCGGCCGGGGTCGATAGACTTGCCGCCGCAATCCGAATGAAAAGGACGTGTGCATGCCGAAGACGGCGGACGACAAGACGCTCGGAGTTCCCGGTCGCGCCCGCGCAATCGCCAAACGGATGCTGGAGGAGGCGTTGTGGGGACGCGTCCGCCTCGCTCGGGCGACGCGCAAGCCGCCGCCGCTGCCCGCGCCGGCGCCTCCCACCGACCTGCTGCGTACCGTCGAGGAGTGGCAGGAGTCGGCGGCGGAATGCAAGAAGCTGGGGTTGCCCAGGCACTTCACCGGCGAGAAGAACTGGGACGTGCTCGGTTCGGTCAGCACGATCCTGCACGAGCTCGGCACCGATCTGCGGGTTCTCGACGCGGGGGCGGCCCGCTACTCGACCGTCCTGCCGTCCCTGGCGATCTACCGGGTGCGTGAGCTGGTCGGCAACAACCTCGAGTTCCGCCGCACCACGTCCCACGGTGGGGTGCGGTTCGAGCCCGGCGACATCACCGACACCCCGTACCGCGACGGCTACTTCGACGCGGTCACCTGCCTGAGCGTGGTCGAGCACGGCGTGCCGGTGAGCGAGTTCCTCGCCGAATGCGCGCGGATCCTGCGTCCCGGCGGGTTGCTGGTGGTCTCGACCGACTACCGCGCCGTCGCCCCCGACACCAGCGGCAAACTCGCCTACGGCGTGCCCGTGCACATCTTCGATCGGGCCGAGATCCTGGATCTGGTGCAGATCGCCAAGTCCCACGGGCTGACTCTGCAGGGGCAGCTCGAGCTCGACGGAGCCGACGACGTGGTCGATTGGAAGCGGATCGGGGTGAAGTTCACGTTCATCCGGCTCACCTTCGTCCGCGAATGAGAGATGGCATGCGCATCGCCGTGGTCGGCCCCGCCTACCCGTTCAAAGGCGGCATCGCCCAGCACGATGCGGTGATGGCGGCGGAGCTGGCGGCGCGCGGGCACGAGATCCGGCTGGAGAACTGGAACCGTCAGTACCCCCGACGGCTGTATCCGGGCCAGCTGACGGTCGAGAAGCCGGAGATTCCGCTGCCGGCGGCGCATCGCCGCCGGCTGTCCTGGAACCGTCCGGACAGCTGGTTCCGCGTCGGACGCGATCTGCGCGGGCAGGACATCGTGGTGATCGCCCACGTCAACTCGATCCAGACCGTGCCCTACCGCGCGCTGGTCGCCGGTCTGCGCGGCAGCCGCACCAAGGTCGTCGTCGTGGCGCACAACGTGTTGCCGCACGAGCGTCGGCGGACGGACGTGGTCGCCACCCGCATGCTGCTGGACGCGGTGGACCGGGTGATCGTGCACTCGCCGCAACAGGCGGATCTCGCCGGGACCATCACTCGGACAGAGATCGTCACGGCCCCGATCGCGCCGTTCCTGCCGCCGGGCTTCCGACAGGGCCACCCCGAGCCGGGCGAGCATCGCCGGTTGCTGTTCTTCGGCTTCGTCCGCCCCTACAAGGGTCTGGACGTTCTGCTGGAGGCGATGGCCCTGGCGCCGCCGGACGTCCGGCTGCGAGTGGCCGGCGAGTTCTGGGGCGGCACGGCCGCGACCACCGAGCTGATCGACCGGCTCGGCCTGGCGGAGCGGGTGGAGCTGGCGGCCGGGTACGTGGCGGCGGAGCGGGTGCCCGAGTACTTCCGGGACGTCGACGCGCTGGTGGCCCCCTATCGGAAGGCCACCGGGTCCCAGTTGGTGTGGACCGCCTTCCAGATGGGCGTCCCGGTGATCGCCACCCGGACCGGTCTGCTCGCGGCGGACATCACGCCGGGATACAACGGCCTGACCGCGGATCCCGGCGACCCGGAGTCCCTGGCCATGGCCATCAACGACTTCTACCGGCCGGGCGAGCCGGAGCGGCTGCGGGCCGGCGTGACGCCGGTCGATCCCGGCCCGTACTGGGACGTGTACGCCGCGGCGCTGACCGAGCGGTTCGGATGACCGGCGGACCCGGCTCGCCCGATCCCGAATCCGCCCTCCCCGCGGACGAGTCCGCTCGGCTGCTGGCCCGGCGGCGGATGCCGCTCAGCACGATCCTCAAGATCCTCTTCGGGATCGCGGTCGTCGGTTTCGGCATCTACTTCTTCGCCGCGAGGTGGACGGAGATCGGCACCGCGCTGCGCAGAACCGAGCCGGGCTGGCTGATCCTCGCGTGTCTGCTGGCAGTGCTCGGCCTGATGCTGTCCGGACTGGCCAATCGGAGCCTGCTGGAGATGGCCAGCGGTCGGCCGCTGTCACTGCTGGTGGGACTGAAGGTGTTCTACGTCAGCCAGCTCGGCAAGTACCTGCCCGGCTCGATCTGGACGCTGGTCGCGGTCGCGCAGCTCGGCCGGGAGCATCGCATCGGAGCCAAGGCCTCGGCCGCCGCCGGCGTCGTGGCCCTCGCCCTGTCGCTGGCGACCGGGGGCGCGCTGGGAATCGTCGTCACCCTGGCGGCGGTCCAGGGTGGGCAGGGCGGTGAGCGGCTCTGGTGGATGGCGCTGCTGCTCCCGGTGATCGCGGTGCTGACGTTCCCCAGCGTGGTGTTCCGGATGGTCAACATCGCGCTGCGTCTGATCCGGCGGGAGCCGATCGTCTTCTCCGCGCAGGCCCGGGGAAAGTACTTCAGCGCCTTGATCTTCT
>JBDIAG010000362.1:0-5349 GCA_039812305.1 Actinomycetales bacterium
ACCGAGTAGCGGCTGAGATCCGGCTCGACCCCACCGCGCACGCGGCCCGGCGGCGGCACGACGTCCACCGTCAGGCCCCGGTCCAGCATCGCCCGGTGCAGGTCGCGAGCCATCTGCGCACCGTCGATCTCCGTGGACGGATGGGCCGGCAGACCGACTGCGGCAGCCGCCTCGTAGTCCCACAGCAGGGCGACGTCGGACTCCACCACCGAGCCGCGGGGCAGGCCCAGCCGCCCGCACACCGCCCCCAGTTCGCAGACCTCGCGGTGGATCCTGGTGTCCGGCCCGGCGTGCGGCAGCATCGCGCTGTGGAACTTCTCGGCCCCGGCCACCGACGCCCGCCACTGGAAGTAGCCGATCGAGTCCGCCCCGCGGGCGACGTGGGTGAGCGCGTCCCGCAGCAGCTGTCCGGCCGGCTTGCCGCGGTTCACCGGCTGCCAGTTCACCGCGCTCGGGGCGTGCTCCATCAGCATCCACGGCGCCCCGCCGGCCAGGCCGCGGGTCAGGTCGGCGGCGAACGAGAGCCCACCCTGATGGTCCGGCCGCGCCTGCACGACGTAGTGGTCCGTGCTGACCACGTCCACCTCGGCCGCCCATCGGGCGTAGTCGAGCGTCCGGAACAGCTCGTCCGACATGAAGTTGGTGGTCACCGGGACCCCGGGCGAGATTCGATGCAGCACATCGCGTTCCGCGCAGAACTGGGACAGCAGTTGATCCGACCCGAACCGCCAGTAGTCGAGATCACGCGTCGGGTTGGGAATCGTCGGCGTCGCTCGCGGCGGAAGCACCTGCGACCACTCGGTCACCCGCTGCGACCAGAACGCCGTGCCCCAGGCCCGATTCAATTCCTCGACCGTGCCGTACCGGTGAGAGAGCCACTCCCGGAACGCCTCCGCGCAGACGTCGCAGCAGCACGGCAGCGCGTGACAGCCGTATTCGTTGGAGACGTGCCACCTGGCCAGCGCCGGGTGGTCACGATAGCGGAGGGCGAGCTGCTCGGTCAGCGCCACGGCATGGTCGGTGAACACCCGTGAGGACGGACACCAGGCCTGACGGCTGCCCGGGTAGTGCCGCACGCCCTGACGGTCCACCGGCAACGTCTGCGGGTACTTCGCGCTGAACCACGGGGGCGGAGAAGCGGTGGCGGTGGCCAGGTCGACCGCGATCTCCGCTCCGGCGAGCAGGTCCAGCACCTCGTCCAGCCAGCCGAACTCGTACCGGCCGGGCTCGGGCTCCAGCCAGGACCAGGCGAAGACCCCGACGGTCACGAAGGTGACGCCGGCCCGGCGCATGAAGAGGATGTCCTCCCGCCAGATCGAGGGATCCCACTGTTCCGGGTTGTAGTCGCCACCGAAGGCGAGGGTGGACGGCCAGCTGCGCATCCGGTCAGCCTCGTGGGGGGATTCGGTCGTGTCAACGCGACGGCGCCGTGCCATCCGTCGATGACACGGCGCCGAGTGGACCGCGGCGGGGTCAGCCCTTGATCGCCGAGATCTCGAACTCCAGCGTCACCTTGTCGCTGACCAGCACGCCGCCGGTCTCGATCGCGGCGTTCCAGGTGATGCCGTAGTCCTTGCGGCTGATCACCACGGAACCCTCGAAGCCGACGCGCTGGTTGCCGAACGGGTCGGTCGCCTGGCCCTGGTACTCGAACGGGATGGTGAGGGACTTCGTGACGTCCTTGATCGTCAGGTCGCCGGTGATCTCGAAGACCTCACCCTCCTGGCTGACCGACGTGGAGACGAACGTGATGGTCGGGAAGGTTTCGGCGGAGAGGAAGTCGTCGCTGCGCAGGTGGGCGTCGCGCTGCTCCTGACGGGTGTCGATGCTGGCGGCCTGGATCACGACCGAGACGGACGAGTCGGCGACGTTCTCGGCGATCGTCGCCGTGCCCTCGAACTCGTTGAAGGCGCCGCGCACCTTCGTCACCATCGCGTGCCGGGCGGTGAAGCCGATCTGGCTGTGCGCGCCGTCGAGGGTGTACTTACCGGCGAGGGCTTCGGTCAAGCGGGACATCTGGTGCTCCTTGAAGTAGTTGCGGTTTGTAGTACCTACGGTAGGACGAACTTGCGTGACGCGTCAACCATTCCGCGTTAGACTGTTCGTATGAGTTCCGACGATCCCTGGCTGACCCCGCAGCAGCAGACCGTCTGGCGCACCTGGATGGCCTTGCGCAACAGCCTTCCCAACGCGCTGAACCGGCAGCTGGCGTCGTCGTCGCTGTCGATGGCCGACTACGAGGTCCTGGTGCGCCTGAGCGAGTCCACCGAGGGCCACGTGCGCGTGTCCGATCTCGCCGAGGCGATGGACTGGGAGCGCAGCCGCCTCTCCCACCAGCTGCGCCGGATGGAGGACCGCCGGCTGATCGAGCGGACGGAGTGCCCGACGGACGGCCGGGTGGCCCATGTCGCCCTCGGCGCGGAAGGACGCAGGGCCATCGACGCCGCCGCCCCGGGGCACGCCCGGACCGTCCGCGAACTGCTCTTCGACGGCAGCACGGAGGACGAGTTGACCGTGGTCGCCCGCTTTCTCGATCGCGTGACGGCGAAGCTGAACCGGGACGGGCCCTCGTCGTCCGATTGCTCGTAGCACCCTCCCAGGTCTACTACACTTTCCCGACATGACCACTCGGAAATCCCGGGAAAGTGCGGCCTCCGGGGCCGGCCGCCCCGACGCTCTCGTCATCGGGGCGGCCAAGGCCGGTACCAGCGCCCTGCACGCGGCCCTGGCGCGGCATCCGCAGATCCATGCGGCGTCGCCGAAGGAGCCCAAGTACTACATGTGCGCCGACGCCCCGCCCCCCGCCTACCGCGGCCCGGGCGACGCCCACAGCCAGCAGGAGTGGATCTGGCGGGCGGAGGACTACGCGCGTCTCTTCGCCGGCGCCCCGGCCGGGTCCGTCCGGCTGGAGAGCACGCCGTTCTACCTCTACCTGCCGAGCTCCCGGCGCCGGATCGCCGAGGAGCTCCCCGACGCGAAGCTCGTCGTCGTGGTCCGCGACCCCATCGACCGGGCGTACTCCAACTGGATGCACCTGTGGGTGGACGGTCTGGAGCCGATCGGCAACCTCGTCGACGCCTGCGCCGCCGAGGACCGCCGGGTCGCCGACGGCTGGGCACCCTTCTGGCACTACCAGCGGCAGGGCCGCTACGGCGAGCAGCTCGCCGACCTGTTCTCCCTCGTCGAGCGCGACCGCGTGCTGGTGCTGCGGTACTGGCAGGTGGTGTCCCAGCCCACCGAGACGCTCGACCGGGTGGCGGCCTTCCTCGGAATCGAGCCCGGCCAGCTGCAGTCGGTGCCGGCCAACAACTCTCGCCCGTTCGTCCAGGCCGGAACCCGCACGGCGCTGCTCGGGCCGGTGATCCGGGCCGGCGCCGCCGCCGGCCAGTTCGTGCCGCCGCAGGTCTGGCGCACGGCGAGCCGGCCGCTGCTGAACGTCCTGCAGCGAGGCGGCGCCGCCCATCGGCCGTCACTGTCCACCGACGAGCGGGCCGAACTGCTGTCCGTCTTCTCCGACGACATCGGCCTGCTCGAGGAGACCCTCGGGGAGTCCTTCGCGGACTGGCGATCGCTCCAAGGCCGCGGATCGTTCGCGCAACGGGTATGACTTGTGGTCATGACTACGACCCTTGATCTTCCACTCCCCCGGTACGACGACGCCGAAGTGGTCGTTGCCGCCCCTGCCCGCGGGGCCGGCAACTGGGCCGGCGGCGCCAGCTGCGTACTGGTCGACGGCACCTACTGGCTCAGCTACCGGGTCCGCCGGCCGGTGGACGCCGGCCGCGGGGTGTCGGTGGTCGTCGCCCGCTCGCAGGACGGGATCCGCTTCGACGAGGTCTGCGAGGTGCAACGCGACGACTTCGGCGCCGCGTCCTTCGAACGTCCCGTGCTGCTGCCGACCGGCAGCGGCTGGCGGCTCTACCTCAGTTGCGCCACTCCGGGCTCGAAGCACTGGTGGATCGAAGCGCTGGACGCCGACCGTCCCGAGGATCTGCCCACCGGCGACCGGGCCGTCGTGCTCGCCGGTGACGACGGGTGGGCCGTCAAGGACCCGGTGATCCTGCACGACGACCAGGGCTGGCGGATGTGGGTGTGCTGTCACCCGCTGGACGTGCCCGGCCAGGAGGACCGGATGGTGACCCGCTACGCGACCAGCGCCGACGGCCTGGTCTGGACCGACCACGGCGAGGTGCTGACCCCACGCCCCGGGGAATGGGACGCCCGCGGCACCCGGGTCACCACCGTCCTGTCCAGCGATCCGCTCACCGTGCTGTACGACGGCCGGGCCACCGCCGAGCAGAACTGGTTCGAGCTGACCGGCCTGGCCTGTGAGGTGGACGGTCGCCTGAGCCCGGTCGGCACCGCCCCGGTGGCCGTCTCGCCGGACGGTGACGGCGCCCTGCGCTACGCCAGTGCGGTCCCGCTGGCGGACGGCAGCCTCCGGTTCTACTTCGAGGCCTCGCGCCCGGACGGCTCGCATGACCTGCTGACCAGCGTGGCTACCGCGGCATGGGCCTACGACCGGTGATCGCCAGCAGGATCTCCCGGGCCGGCAGGTCGACCGGCCTGCCGTCGCCGAGGGTGACGTCGGCGTCGGTGGCGCGCAGCTGGAGCCCGGTGAGGTCGGTGCCGAAGTAGGCGAGACTGCGCGGGCTGCTGCCGGCGAGCACCAGCGCGATCCGCTCCGCCGGTGCGGGCGGCAGACCGAGCGGCTCGGTGATGTCGAGACCGTGAATGGTGTCGTGGCTGAGAGCGCCGGCGATGCCGCCGCCGGGCGGCTGCCACGGGTGATCGAGGTTCGCCCGCAGGGATCCGAGGAGGTCGGCGCTGGACATCCGGGCGGTATCGGCGCGGGCCGCCCGGTCGGCGAAGCGGTTGAAGGAGAAGCCGGCGGCGACGAGTCCGGTGGCGAAGCGCAGTGGCTTCAGCCGGAACGGCATCGTCAGGTGCGCCACCACCTCGCGGACCCGCCAGCCCTCGCACAGCGACGGCGCGTCCCACCCCGGCTCGGCCAACCCGGCGAGCAGCTGCGCCAGTCGCTCTCGTTCGGCCCGGACGTGGTCGCGCAGCATGGTGTCGGTCATCGGGTTGGCCTTTCGCCGTGGGTTCGTCCCCTGATGCGGGGCTGTACTCCCTGATACGACGAGGCCGGGCCGGATTCATCGCTACGACGGTCAGGACGGCGTGATCGGCAGCCCGAACTCGGCAAAACGGTCGCCGGAACCGAGGAAGGTCACGACGTCGGCGATCCGGCCGGCGCGGATCTCCACGACCAGGAGCGCGAACGGCACCTGGCCTCCGTCCGGGCCGGGACGGTACTGGCCCAGCGTCCAGCAGCCGTTCGCCGGC
>JBDIAG010000363.1:0-5337 GCA_039812305.1 Actinomycetales bacterium
CCGAATCGATCGACCTGCGCGACGTCGTCGAGGCCCAGGACGAGCAGACGGTCGACCTTCGCGACTCGCTCACCTGGGTGGACGAGCACGCGCCACTGCGACGCGCGGCAGGCAACTGACGGTCAAGGCGTGGATGCCCACCAGCTGACTCCTCACCCGCGCCAGACGATCAGTCGGTGGAACTGGTCAGCCTGGCCAGCAACCCGCCCGGCGGGTACTCCTCGGTGGTCAGGGCGAACGTGCGGTGATCGCACCAGGCTCCGTTGATGAAGAGATAGCGCTCCCGCAGCCCCTCGTCCCGGAAGCCCAGCTTCTCGACCACCCGCAGGCTCGCCTCGTTCTCCGGGCGGATGTTGACCTCGATCCGGTGCAGGCCGAGCGAGAAGACGGCGTGGTCGCAGAGCATCGCGGTGGCCAGCGGCACGATCCCCCGGCCGGCACGCCGATGGTCGATCCAATAGCCCACGGCACCGCTGCGCAGCGATCCCCAGACCAGGCAGGCGAGAGTGACCTGACCGGCCAGCCGGCCGTCCACCTCGATGATCATCGGAAGGCTCAGACCCTGCCGGGCCATCCGGTTGTTCGCTCGCACCATCGCCCCGAAGGTCGGGAACACCCCGCCGTCGGGGCTGGTCGATTCCCAGGGACGCAGCCACTCCAGATTCGCCTCGCGGACCTCACGCCAGGCCCGGACGTCCCGGCGCCGCATCGGCCGCAACCGGATCGCACCGTGTCGGAGGGCGACCGGCCAGCCGACCGCCGACGGGGGCATCACGACGGCCCGGCCGGGTGGTCACCGCCGCGCACCTGCTCCAGCAGATGCGCCAGCACCGGGCCCAGCACGGCCAGCCCGTCCCGGCAGGCTCCGGTCGACCCCGGAAGGTTGACCACGAGCGTCCGCCCGGCCAGGCCGGACAGCCCGCGCGACAGCATGGCGGACGAGACCCCCTGCGCCAGGCCGTATCCCCTGATGGCCTCGGCGATTCCGGGCAGCGGTTGGGTGAGCACCGGGGCGGTCGCCTCGGGCGTCCGGTCGGTGGGGGTGACGCCCGTGCCGCCCGTGGTGAGCACGACGTCGTAGCCCTCGGCGAGAGCCGACCGGAGCGCGGCGCCGACCGGCTCGCCGTCCGGGACGACCAGCGGGCCGTCCGTCGTCAGCCCGAGGCCGGCCAGCCCTTCGACGAGAACCGGACCCGACCGATCCGGACGCTCCCCCGCCGCGCACCGGGTGGACACGGTGATCACCAGCGCCCGGTAGCCGGTCATGACTCCCGCCACTCGCCGCTGCGGCCACCGCTCTTCGCCGTGACCCGGATGTCGGTGATCCTCGCGTGCCGATCCAGCGCCTTGATCATGTCGATCAGCGCGAGCCCGGCCACGGCCACCGCGGTCAGGGCCTCCATCTCGATGCCCGTGCGGTCGGCCGTCCGCACCCGGGCCTCGATCTCGACCCCCTCCTCGACCACCGTGAGCTCGACCGCCACCGCGTGGATGGCCACCGGATGAGCCAGCGGGACCAGTTCGGACGTGCGCTTGGCCGCCTGGATGCCGGCCAGCCGGGCCACCGCCAGTGCGTCCCCCTTCGGCACCCCCTCACCCCGCAGAGCCCGGACCACGTCGAGGGTGGTGAGCACGCGTCCCCGGGCGGTGGCCTGGCGAGCCGTCACCGGCTTCGCGCTGACGTCGACCATGTAGGCCGCGCCGGTCTCGTCCAGATGGGTCAGCCCGCCGGACGGCTCTCGCTCACTCACAGCGCGCCATCATGACAGCAGCATGCAGTCGACGACGTCCCCGACCTCGACCCCGGTCAGCTCCGGACCCACCAGGGCCAGCGCGTCGCTGGCCGCCAGATCCGCCACCAGGTGCGAACGCTGTGCGCCGACCGGGTAGGCGTCCAGCACGGATCCGTTCTCCTGCAACGTGACCCGCGCATACTGGAGTTTCGCCGGCGGGCTGGCCCAGGCATGGGCGACCCGGGCCGGAACGACGCGGCGATGCAGGATGGAGTGGCCGCCGATGCGGCGCAGCACCGGCCGGCCGAAGACCTCGAACGAGACGAAGGTCGAGACCGGGTTGCCGGGCAGCGTCACGATCGGCACCCGGCGATCGCCATCGGACAGAGTGCCGCAGCCCTGCGGCATGCCCGGTTGCATCGCGACCTTGCGGAAGTCGACGGTGCCGGTCGTGCGCAGCACCTCCTTGACCGTGTCGTAGGCCCCCGCGCTCACCCCGCCGGAGGTGACCACCAGATCGACCTCGGGCAGGTGGGTCGCCAGCGTCTCGAGCAACGCGTCCGCCTCGTCCACCACGATCTGCGGTCGCACCGGCACGCCACCCGCCTCGACCACGGCCGCCGCCAGCAGGCGTGCGTTGGACTCGTAGATCTGCCCGGGGAGCAACGGGTTGCCTGGCTCCACCAGCTCGCTGCCGGTGGCCAGCACGAGCACGCGGGGCTTGGGCCACACCTCGACGTGGGCGCTGCCCGCCGCCGCCAGCAGCCCGATCCTGCGGGCGTCCAGCTCGTCACCCGCCTCCAGCAACTGTTCCCCGACGGTGACGTCCTCGCCCGCGTGCCGGATGTTGGCTCCGGCACCGACCGGGGCATACACCTGGACGACCTGGGTGCCGGCGTCGGTGAGCTCCACCTGGACGACGGCGCGCGTCTGAGGTGGCACCGGGGCGCCGGTCATGATCCGCACCGCGGTTCCGCGTGGGAAGGGCCGGTCCCGGTACCTGCCGGCCGGGATGTCGTCGATGACCGTCAGGGGGATCGGATTGTTCGGGGCGGCCTCCGCGACGTCGTCCGGATGGACCGCGTAACCGTCCATCGCCGAGTTGTCGAAGCCGGGCAGGGCCACACTGGAGCCCACCGGTGCGGCCAGCGCGGTGCCGGCCGCCTCGTCCAGCGACATCACCAGCGGGGCAGTCGGTTTGGCGGGCGCGAGGCAGTCAGCGAGGTGCTCCGCCACGGGCATCAGGGCTGGCATGGTCGTCAACCTATCGGCTCGATGGGAACTTGCGGCCAGAGCGTGCCGGCAGTGCTGCCGCTGGCCGGAGCCGTCCGGGAGAGGGGCTTCGCCAGCCGGACGCGGGACGGGACCGGTCACCGGACCAGCCCGACCGGAGAGCACACTGGCGTCGCGCGCCGGAAATTCAGCGGATAATTCCGTTCGTCCACGCGTGCGATCGCACGGCGGACGACGGAGCCCAGAGCGGAGCTCTGGGTGAGGAGGACAACGCCGCGAGCGTGCGTGTGGTGGGCGGAATCATCGCTCGAGTTTCCGGCGCGGGATACTGGGCCGGTGAGCAATACGCCGGAGGCCATCGGCAACGACGCCGGTCGGACGATCAGCCAACGCAAGGCCGAGGTCCGCAAGCAGATCCGCGCCCGCCGCGGGGTGCGCGAGTCGCCGGGCGACGGTGCCGGATTCCGGGCGATCGCCAGCGCACAGCCGGAACTGCAGCGTGCCACCTCGGTCACCATGTACATCCCGCTGCCCGGAGAGCCGGACGTCGATCCGCTGCGCGCGTGGTTCGAGTCGCGGGGCACGACGGTCTGGCTGCCGATCGTCACCACCGTCGACGGCGCTCCCGGCCTCGCCTGGGCGCTCAGCTCCGACGGACTGGCCCACGGCGCCGCCACCCCCACCGGACTGCGCCTGCTCGAGCCGGTCGGCTCCCGCGAACTGGAGATCGCACCCGACGTGGTCCTCCTGCCGGGGCTGGCCGTCTCGCCCACCGGCCTCCGCCTCGGCCAAGGCGCCGGCTACTACGACCGGACGATCGCCCGGCTCGGGTGGGATCGCGGGACGGCCGCCGGCGGACCTCTCCTGGTCGCCGTCGTCCACGACGACGAGATCCTGGACGACGTCCCCGGCGAGGCGCACGACGCTCGGGCCGACGTGATCCTCACCCCCACCCGATGGATCCGCTGCTGACCGGACAGCCCTCCGCGTGCCGGCGCGGTCGCGGATCCCGCCGTGCTCGCCGACGGTAGCCTGGCGGCCATGAGCCTCGCCGACTTCCGTCGTGAACCTCTGCTGTTCGGGCCCTCGCCGGTCCATCCGCTGCCGCGCCTCTCCGCGGCGTTGGGCGGCACGGTGGAGATCTGGGCCAAGCGCGAGGACTGCAACTCCGGAATCGCCTTCGGCGGCAACAAGGTCCGCAAGCTGGAGTATCTGGCCGCCGAGGCGATCGACACCGGCTGCGACACCCTCGTCTCGATCGGCGGCATCCAGTCCAACCACACCCGCGCGGTGACCGGGGTGGCATGTCACCTGGGATTGGCGGCGGTCACCGTCCAGGAGGGCTGGGTCGACTACAACGATCTCGCCTACGACAAGGTCGGCAACATCCAGCTCACCCGGATCATGGGCGGCGACCTGCGCATCGACCCGGCCGGCTTCGATATCGGTCTACGCGACTCGTGGCGCCGGGCGCTGGACTCCGTGGTCGAGGCCGGTGGCACGCCGTACCCGATCCCGGCCGGCGCCTCGGACCATCCGCTCGGCGGTCTGGGCTTCGCCAACTGGGCCGTCGAGGTCGAGGCCCAGGAGGCCGAGCTCGGGGTCTTCTTCGACACGGTCGTGGTCTGCACGGTGACCGGCTCGACGCACGCCGGGATGATCGCCGGCTTCGCCCAGTCGGACCGTCCGGGACGTCGGGTGCTCGGCGTGGACGCCTCCGGGACCTTGGCGAAGACCCGCGACCAGGTGTGGCGGATCGCCACGGCCACGGCCGAGAAGATCGGGCTCGGGCGCCCGTTGCGCGACGACGAGCTGACCGTGGTGGACGGCTACGTCGGCCCCGCCTACGGCCTGCCGGACGCGCCCACCGTGGCCGCCATCCAGCTCGCCGCGCGCACCGAGGGAATGCTCACCGACCCGGTCTACGAAGGCAAGTCGATGGCCGGCCTGATCGGGATGATCCGCTCCGGCGAGATTCCCGAGGGGTCGCGCGTGCTCTTCGCGCATCTGGGCGGCCAGCCCGCGCTGTCCGCGTACGCCGGCTACCCCGGGCTGGGCTCACCCGAGCGCGAGCTGTCCCACTGACCCTGGTGCACCGGTCCCCCACCGGATAGCCACCCAGGCCACGAAGTCACCCGCGGTCGCAGGCCACAGCGGACCCGCCACGGCCACCCGCGGGATTCACGTGGCGGCCGATCGGTCGGGAGCCGGCCCCGGGGTCAGTTGCCGCTGGAGTCGGCCGCCGGGGTCAGGGTCATCTCGTCCCGCCCGGCCGCTTGCACGGCGTCGAGGGTGAACGGCCAGTCGTACGGCTCGCCCTCCAGCCACTGCTCGGTCTGGTCTCCGTAGTGGCCGCTCCAGGGATGCCCCG
>JBDIAG010000364.1:0-5314 GCA_039812305.1 Actinomycetales bacterium
GTGCGCGAAGACCGGCTCGGGCAGGCCGAGCCACCGGTAGAGCAGGATCTGCTTGGGCGTGGACGAGATCCACTCCTCCCCGCGCACCATGTGGGTGATACCCATCTCGTGGTCGTCGACGACGACGGCGAGGTGATAGGTGGGGAACCCGTCCGCCTTGAGGATCACCTGGTCATCCGGGCGCGGTGCCTTCGTGCGGCCGCGGATGATGTCGTCGAAGACCAGCGGCACGTCCGCCGGGATCTTCATCCGCACGACCGGCGTCTCGCTGAAACCGGGCAGTGTGGAACGCTCCTCGCGGGTCTTGCCGTAGCAGAGCCGGTCGTAGCCGGTCGCGAGCTTGCGCTTGGCCTGCTCCTCCCGCATCGTCTTCAGCCGCTCGGGAGAACACCAGCAGTAGTAGGCATGCCCGTCGGCCAGCAGCTTGTCGACGTAGGGACGGTACGTCTCCAGCCGCTCCGACTGCCGGTACGGCGCGTACGGACCGCCCTTGTCGGGCCCTTCGTTCCACTCCAGCCCCAGCCAGTGCAGCGTGTCGTAGATCTGCTGCTCCGAGCCCTCGCGGTACCGCGCCCGGTCGGTGTCTTCGATCCGGAGCACGAAGCCGCCGCCCTGCTGGCGGGCGAAGGCGAGGTTGAACAGGGACATGTAGGCGGTGCCGACGTGCGGGTCGCCGGTGGGCGAGGGCGCCACCCGTACTCGGACGGGCCGGTTCGGATCGGCCGGGACGGGCGGTGGCGTGGAGACCAGAGTCGTGTCGTTCATGATGGCGCCAGCCTAGTTGCTGCCAGCGACAATGGCCGCGGCCATAGACTGGACGCCAGCGACTGGCTGAGTCGCGACCAGGAGGTGCCGAGATGGCTGGCATGGCGCATGAGGTCCCGACGAGGCTGACAGCGCAAGAGTGGGAACGGATCGAGGACGACGAACACGTCCACGAACTTGTGGAAGGCGTGCTCATCGTGGTTCCTCCGGAGTCTCCGCTGAATGCCTTCGGCGGAGGGCGACTGCTCGGATGCCTGTTCATGGCCTCCGCCGGCCCGGACGGGCAACGGTTTCAGGTGGGCACCGCCACCCAGGTGGACACCACACCTCCCGACGCGACGTACCCCACGTACCGGGTCACCGATCTCACCGTGATCCGGGCCGAGGCGGACATTCGTGGCAGGACGGTGCCACCGTCCGACCTCCTGCTGGCCATCGAGATCGTCTCACCGGCCTCGGTCGCGACCGACTACATCCACAAACGTGCCGAATACGCCATCGTCGGCGTTCCGGCGTACCTGATCGTGGACTTCCGCCCCGGACACGAGCGGCTTCTTCTCCTCACCCTCGGCTCCGATGGCACGTACGCGGTCGCGGCCGACGACGATCAGATCACGCTGCGCCTCGCTGGCGCAGACATCCCACTTAGCATCGCCGACCTGATCGGACGGTGAAGCCAGGATCGCGCCCCTCCGACGCGATCCGGCTCAGTGCGTCTGCTCGGCCCGCAGCCTCCGCAGGAACTGCTTCGTCCGATCGTTCTGCGGATTGTCGATGACCTCCCGCGGCGGGCCGGCTTCGACGACGATCCCGTCCGCCATGAAGACCACCCGATCGGCGACGTCACGGGCGAAGGACATCTCGTGCGTCACCACGATCATCGTCATTCCGTCCCTGGCCAGCTCCCGCATCACCTTGAGCACCTCGTCGACCAGTTCCGGGTCCAGCGCCGACGTCGGCTCGTCGAAGAGCATCAGCTTGGGCTGCATCGCCAGGGCGCGCGCGATCGCCACACGTTGCTGCTGGCCACCGGAGAGCTGGGCCGGATAGTGATCCTTGCGGTCCGAGAGTCCCACCCGGGCGAGCAACTGCAGGGCTCGTTCCTTCGCCTGCCGCTTGCGCTCGCCCTTCACCTGACACGGCCCCTCGATCACGTTCTCCAGGGCCGTCATGTGCGGAAAGAGATTGAACCGCTGGAAGACCATCCCGATCTCGCGCCGCTGGGCGGCGATCGCCTTGTCGGGCAGCCGGTGCAGAGTGCCGTGCCGATCGTCATAGCCCATGAGATCGCCGTCGACCCAGATCCGTCCGCCGTCGATCCGCTCCAATTGGTTGATGCAGCGCAGGAATGTGGTCTTTCCCGACCCGGAGGGACCGAGCAGGCACACCACCTCCCCCTTGTGCACGTCCATGTCGATGCCGTTCAGCACCTGATTGCCGTGAAACGACTTCAGCACGTTGACGGCATGCACCAGGGGCGGACCCGACGGCACGTTCCCGCCCGGCGTGCTGGCCTTGTCCAGCTGTGCCATCAGTGCTCCCCCGCTCTGCCCAGCAGACGCTGCGCCCTGCCCCTCGGCCGGCTTTCACCGAAGCCGCGGCCGAATCGCCGCTCCAGGAAGTACTGGCCCACCATCATGACGCTGCACACGATGAGGTACCACATCGTGGCCGCCATCAGAGTCGGCATGATCTGCAGGGTTCGGTTTCCGATCACCTGGGTCTGGTAGAAGAGCTCGTTGATCACCGGCAGCGCCACCAATAGCGAGGTGTCCTTCACCATCGCGATCGTCTCGTTTCCGGTGGGCGGAACGATCACTCGCATCGCCTGCGGCAGGACGATCCGACGCATGATCTTGCCCGGGCTCATCCCGATCGCCTGCGCCGCCTCGGTCTGTCCCTTGTCCACGGAAAGGATTCCGGCCCGGGCGATCTCGGCCATGTAGGCACCTTCGGAGACCCCCAGCCCGATGATCCCCATGATGATGGTGGACGAGAAGGCGTTGACGTTGATCGCGTAGAACTCCAGCGCCTCCGGGGACCAGCCGAACCAACCGCTGATCACGTGGCCGAACGGCACGCCCAGGCTGAGCTTCGGATAGAGATAGCCCACGCCGGTGCCCAACAGGACCAGCAGGACGTACCTGGGAATAGCCCGGAAGAACCAGGTGTAGACGGCGCCGACCGCCTTGAGCACGGGATTGTCGGACAGCCGCATGATCGCCATCATGATTCCCAGGACGACGCCCATGATCATGCCACCGATGGTGCCGACGATCGTGCCCTGGACCAGCCCCTGCAGAACCGGCTGGTAGTTCATCACCGCGAAGGCGTACGGCCAGTTCCATTTCTCATTCGTGACCAGGGAATTGACGAACATCGCCACCAGCACGGCGATGACCGCGATCGCCACCCAGCGGCCCGGATGCGGAACCGGCCGGGCGTGAATCACACCCGGCCGGTCCTTGAGGTTCTCCGACATCAGGGGTTGACGGCGAAGTCGGTGATGGCCCCGGTCGAGTTGCCCCACTTCTCCAGCGCCGACGAATACGAGCCGTCCTTCTCGGCGTTCTTCAGAGCCGTGGCGATCGCGTCCGCGAAGGCCGTCTGATCCTTGGGAACGACGAAGCCATAAGGCGCGGAGTCGTAGATGTCACCGACGGGCTCGAGCGTGTCGATCTGCTTCACCGCGTACAGCGAGATCGGCGAGTCGGCCAGCATGGCGTCCGCCTTGCCGGAGACGACGTCGGCGGTCACCTTGGACTGATCCGCTTCGACGATCTGGTTGATGGCCGGCTTGCCGGCCTGAGTACAGGCGGCCGACCGCGTGGTGAGATCGTCCACCTGGACCGTGCCCCGCTGTACCGCGACGTTCAGCCCGCAGGCGTTCGCGGGATCGACCTTCTTCGGGTTGCCCTTTCCGGTCACCCATTGCGTGCCCGCGCTGAAGTAGCTGATCATGTTGGCCTGCTTCTTGCGTTCGTCATTGATGGTGAATGACGAGACGCCGACGTCGTACTTCCCGGAGTTGATCCCCAGAATGATCGAGTCGAAGCTGGCCGTCTGATACTCGACCTCGACACCGAATTGCGCGGCCACCGCATTGAAGAGGTCGATGTCCATGCCCTGGACGGTCTTGCCGTCGTCGGCGAGGAACTCGTTCGGCGCGTAGGTCGGGTCGGTGCCGACGACGATCTTCTTCGCCGTCGCCACCTTCTCCGGCAGGGCCTCGACCAGAGCCGGATCGACCGTCACCGAGGCTGACGACGCCGACGACGTCTCCGCCGGCGCTGTGCCGGGCAGTTCGCTCGATCCGCAGGCACCCAGTGCCAGTCCGGCGGCAGCAAGTCCGGCAAGGGCGGAAAAGCGCCGCATTATCCCGTTCGACATCGGCAGAACTCCTTATGAAGGGGTGGCAATCCGTGTTTTCATCCTGCCATCCACGTGCGTCGTGACCTACCCGGTCAAGGTTTCAAATGCATCACGCTGCTCGCACAGGAGTTCACTTCGTCTAAGGTGGCCGATTCAGCGCCGGAGGACGGGATTGCCGAGCGTGCCGATTCCTTCGATCTCGACCTCCACCCGCTGCCCCGCCTCGAGCGGGCCGACGCCGGCCGGTGTGCCGGTGAGGATCACGTCACCGGGCAGCAGGGTGAACGCCCGGCTGGCGTAGGAGACCAGCTGGGCGACGTCGAAGATCATCTGATCGGTGTTGCCGTCCTGCACGACCTCGCCGTCACGACGGGTGACCACGCGCAGGTTGTCGGTGTCGAGGTCGGTCTCGATCCACGGCCCGAGCGGGCAGGACGAGTCGAAGCCCTTCGCCCGGGTCCACTGGCCGTCGCTGCGCTGCCGGTCACGGGCGGTCACGTCGTTGGCGCAGGTGTAGCCGAGGATGTAGTTGGCGACCTCCTCCTCGGGCACGTCCTTGCAGGGCCGGTAGATGACGACTGCCAATTCGCCCTCGTAGTGGACGTTCTCGGACCACTCGGGATAGATGATCGGATCGTCGGGCCCGATCACCGCGGTGTTCGGCTTGAAGAACATCAACGGCTCGGACGGCACGTCGTTGCCCAGCTCGGCCGCATGCTCGGCGTAGTTGCGGCCGATGCCGATCACCTTGGACCGCGGAATCACCGGCGCCAGCAGCCTGGCCTCCTCCAGCGACACCGTGCGGCCGGCCGGCGCGACCTTCTGGGCGATCGGGTCGCCGCGCAACACGTGGATCTTGTCCCCGTCCACGAGGCCGTAGGTGGGTTCGTCATCGAGAGAGAAGCGGGCGATTCGCACGGGTGCGAGCCTATCCTCGCGACCTCGCCGACGCTCGGCACGGCCGGCCACTCGACTGCGCCCCGGCCACTCCGTGTCACCCTGGACGGGTGTCGACCTCCACCGTGACCCGCGGAGCCGTCCTGGCCGGGCCGGTCTGGCGTGAGCTGGCGGCCGCGCACGCCGCGGCGGTGGACGAACGGGTGGGCGCGCACCTGGAGCGCCGTCGACGGGGCGAGAAGCATCCGGTCGAGGACTTCATGTTCACCTACTACCGGCT
>JBDIAG010000365.1:0-5298 GCA_039812305.1 Actinomycetales bacterium
GCGCTCGACGGGGCCACCGCGATCCAGCGGTTCCGGATGATGACCGTCCCGCTGATCGCGCCGTCGATCCTGGCGACGGTGCTGTTCCGCACCTTGGACGCGTTCCGCGTATTCGACTACATCTTCATTCTTACCAATGGCGCGAACGAAACGGTGTCGGTGTCGATGCTCGGCTACGACAACCTGATCAAGGGATTGAACCTCGGTATCGGGTCGACGATCTCGATTCTCATCTTCTTGTTCATCGCGTTGATCGCGTTCGTGTTCACCAAGCTGTTCGGGGCCGCTGCCCCCGGTAGCGACGCAGGGAGGCGATGAGCCATGCAGCAAGACACGCCCAAGCAGAAGGCGATGTGGTGGGTTATCAACATCCTCGTCCTGTTGTACGCGTTCATCCCGGTGTTCTGGGTGATCTCGATCTCGGTGAAGACGAAGGGCACGCTCAACGACGGGAAATATTTCCCGCGGGCGTTCACGTTCGAGAACTACGCGGCGATCTTCAAGACCGATGACTTCACCCGGGCGCTGATCAACTCGATCGGGATCTGCCTGATCGCGACGGTGATCGCGCTAATCCTGGGCACGATGGCCGCCTATGCGATCGCCCGGCTGGACTTCCCCGGCAAGGCGACGATCGTCGGGATGTCGCTGCTGATCTCGATGTTCCCCCAGATCGCACTGGTCACCCCGCTGTTCAAGCTGGAGACCGCGCTCGGCCTGTTCGACACCTGGCCCGGCCTGATCATCCCCTACGTGACCTTCGCGCTCCCACTGGGCATCTACACCCTCTCCTCGTTCTTCCGGGAGATTCCGTGGGACCTGGAGAAGGCCGCCAAGATGGACGGCGCCACGCCGTTCCAGGCGTTCCGGCTGGTGATCACCCCGCTGGCGATGCCGGGGGTCTTCACCACCGCGATCCTGGTGTTCATCGCCTGCTGGAACGACTTCCTGTTCGCCCTGTCGCTCACCTCGACGTCGGCCTCCCGGACGGTTCCGGCCGCGATGTCCTACTTCCAGGGCGCGACCACCTACGAGCAGCCGACCGGCCCGATCGCGGCGGCCGCCGTGGTCATCACCATCCCGGTGGTCATCTTCGTGCTCTTCTTCCAGCGCCGGATCGTCGCCGGCCTTACCAACGGTGCGGTCAAGGGCTGAGCCCGGCCAGACAGACTAGGAGCTGAAATTAGCAATGGCTGAGATTCTCTTCGAACACATTGACAAGCGGTACGCCGACGGTTTCCATGCGGTCAAGGACTTCAACATGGAGATCGCGGACGGGGAGTTCATCATCCTCGTCGGCCCGTCGGGTTGTGGGAAGTCGACCACGCTGAACATGGTGGCCGGTCTGGAGGACGTCACCTCCGGCAAGCTCATCATCGGTGGCAAGGTCGTCAACGACGTGGCCCCGAAGGACCGTGACATCGCGATGGTGTTCCAGTCCTACGCCCTGTACCCGCACATGACGGTGGGGGAGAACATGGGCTTCCCGCTGAAGCTGGCCGGGGTGAACAAGACCGAGATCGACAAGAAGGTCAAGGAGGCCGCGGAGCTGCTGGAGCTGACCCAGCACCTCGAGCGCAAGCCGTCCAACCTCTCCGGTGGGCAGCGGCAGCGCGTCGCGATGGGCCGGGCGATCGTTCGCCAGCCCAAGTGCTTCCTGATGGACGAGCCGCTGTCGAACCTGGACGCCAAGCTGCGCGTGCAGATGCGCACCCAGGTCGCCCGCATCCAGAAGTCGCTGGGCACCACCACCCTCTACGTCACCCACGACCAGACCGAGGCGATGACCCTCGGCGACCGGGTCGCGGTGATGAAGGACGGCATCGTCCAGCAGGCGGGCTCGCCCACCTACCTCTACGAGCACCCCTCCAACCTGTTCGTGGCCGGCTTCATCGGCTCCCCGCCGATGAACTTCCTGCCCGGCCAGCTCGGCAACGGCACCGTCACCACCCCCCTGGGGGAGGCGCCCCTGCCGGACAAGATCCGCCAGCAGCTCGAGCGGTCCCGTAGCGGCGGCAACGTGATCGTCGGCATCCGTCCCGAGCACTTCGAGGACGCCCGGATCTCCGGTGACAAGCAGGGTGGACGCTTCACCACCACGGTCGACATCGTCGAGGCCATGGGCTCGGACGTCTTCACCTACTTCACCGTCCGCGGTGAGGGCGCCCACTCCGCCCAGCTCGACGAACTCGCCAAGGACGCCGGCAACGACATGCACGGAGAGGGCACGGCCATCACCGCCCGCCTCGACGCCGCGTCGCCGGTCCGCATGGGCGACACGGCCGAGCTCTGGTACGACACGTCCAAGCTGTCCTTCTTCGACCCCGACACCGGCGAGAACCTCATGCCCGTCGAGATCGGCGTGCCACTCACCAAGTAGCTCCACTCCGGCAGCCCCCGGGCAGCGCCGGAACCGTCCCAGAGTCCGGTCGACCGTCGCACTTGACGGCCGGCCGGACTCTGGTCGTATGGAGAGCCGTTCCCACGCCGGCCAATCGCCGGGCTGGGGTGGCCACTCGAGGGAGTCGGGGGCCTATTCGGCCGGCGTCGGCGGCTCCGCCTTGGGCTTCGAGGTCGAGCCGGGCGGGTGGATCAGCTTGCGCACGTCCGTGTTGAGCATGTCCATCACGTTGCCGTTGAGCATGTCCAGATGCAGCTTGCGCACCTGCTTGTCCCGGAGCGCCTCGGCGATCTCGTCGTTCCAGAGGTGGGTGAAGAAGGTGTGGTACCGGTCGCGCGCGATGCGCATGTAGGCGTCGGCGTCGGTCTCGTCGTTCTGCCGCAGGCCATGACTCTCGATCAGGTCGAGCACCGGCACGTACTCCTCCTCGTACCACCGTGCGGCCGCCGTGGCCCGGTCCATCACCTCGTGTTCCTCGAACATCGTCCGGGCGGCCCAGGCTTCGACCATCTCCGCCAGGAACGGGTAGCTCTCGGCGTTCGTGAGCGTCACGTCGGCGCGGCGGGACTTGCGCAGCGGCACCCGCTGCAGCATCGCCCGACGGAGTTCCTTGGCGGTGAGGTCGGCGCGGCTGCGCACGTCCGTCGGCTCGGTCAGGGTCACCACCTTGGTGACGTCGGCGTCGATCACCGGTATGTCCAGTGCCCGGCACACCGAGACCCGGTGGTGGCCGTCCCGGACGAAGTACATGTCGCCGACCTGGTAGACGTCGATCGGCGGGAACGACTGACCCGTCCGCATCGCCTGCGCCAGCCGCTCCCAGCGCTGCCGGCTGCGTCCCGAGGTCGGACGGAACTTGGGGTCGAAGTCGCGCACCTTGTCGACCGAGCCGACGATGTTCTTCACCGGGATGACCTGGACGCCGAGCGGCTGCTCGCTGACGATGCCGAGGGCGTCGATCACCTCCTGGAACGGCAGCGACTGGGCGCTGTCCTCACCGTGCCCACGCATCCGGCGCGCGACGTTGGAGAGCACCTGCTGCCGTCGGGCCCGGATGAAGTCGGACTCGGCGTCCGCGCGGGGGGAACCGGAGTCGAAACGTGCCACGGCAACGTCCTTTCGCTAAGGGTCCGCCGGCAGACAAACACTGCGTGACGCTTCTGGCCGGGCGCCTGATGGCGTTGTCGAGGAGGCGCCCAGGTAGCGTGCGCTACTCCGGACGACCTCCGCCTTATTCAGGCATCCCGCCCAGAAACCGACACGGCAAGCTTATTTCCCGTCGCACCCTAAGCGGCGGGGCCGGTTGAAGACGGTGGCGTCGTTGCCGAGTAGGTTGACGACTCCACAGGGTGTCCGGGACGGAAGTCGATCACCTTGAACGGGACGACGTTGCGGATCGTCGTCGAGCCCAAGGTGCGGTCCGCCATCGTCCTGCCGTGCGGATGGATGTGCCCGTGCAGATGCAGCGTGGGCTGGAGCTTGGCCACGACCGTGTGGAGGGCCTCGATGCCCAGATGCGGGCGATCCTCCTCGTCTCCGACCCCCCGCGGCGGGGCGTGGGTGAGCAGAAGGTCGACCTGACCCGGTGCATTGCGCGCGAGGCGGCGCGCCCTACGTACGAGCTTGGCCGCTCGACGATGGTACTCGCGTTGAGTGTACTGGTGCGGCCCGTCACGATATCGGACGCAACCGCCCAATCCGGCGATCCGCAGGCCTGCGACGTCGATCACGCGGAGGTCGACGTTGACGGCGCCGTGTGGGCGGGGCGGATCCACGAGCAGGCCGGAATGGAAGTAGGCGCCGTTTCGGGCCTGCCGGCCCGGTGCTATCGCCCGGTCATGGTTGCCGGGCACGAAGACGACCGGAGAATCGATGCTGGAGGCGATGAGTTCCAGATAGTCCCACGGCAGATCGCCGCAGGCCACGACGAGATCGGGACGGCACATCTGGATCCGCGCGGGAGTCAGGTTATGAGCCACCTCGTCGGCCACCGCCAGGATGCGCACCACGTCGTCCACAGACCGACCTTACGCCGGTCATCGGGCGCCTTTCACCTGTGCGCCGGGCATTTCCGGGTCCTACCGCTGGCGGCTTCTACTGCTGGCGGGGTCCTACTGCTGGCGGGGCAGCAACTGGGTGAGCCGCTCCGCCTGCGCCGCCTTGTCGAGATCGGTGAGATCGGTCGTCGCGGTGGTGAGATCGATCTCGCGCACCGGCGCGGGCACCTCCTCGTCGGCGTGGTGCAGCTCGCCGGCCCTCTCCAGCAGCGCCTCGCTGAACGTGACCGACGCCAAGCGCATCGCGAGGGCCGCCGTCTGCTCGTCCAGCCCGTCGAGATCGTCGATCTCGCGCTGAAGTCGTTCGGTCACCTCGTTGGCCGCCCGGCTGGCGGTCAGCACGACCCGGCAGATCGTGGTGATGTCGACTCCGTGGGCCAGCAGGGCTCCGGCAACGCCGAGGCTGGCCGAGCTGGCCACGAGCTGGCCGTTCTCGATGTGGACGACGCCGGCCTCGACCAGCTCGGAGAGTGCCTGCGGGTCTCTGGCCGCGACGAGATCCAGGCTGATGTCGCCGATCGGCACGCGGACCGGGTCGATGCCCGGAACGGATTCGACACCGATCCGAGCCAGCTCGTCCTCTTCCATGCCGCGGGCCACCAGGTCGGCGATCACGCGCAACGACAGGCCGCGCTCGTGGAGCGAGCGGATCAGGCGAAGACGAGTCACGTGCTCCCAACCGTAGACTCGGCGGCGTCCCTTGCGGCGTACCGGCGGCAGCAGGTGGCGGGCCTGGTAGGCGCGGACGTTGCGCGCTCATCCTCGCCATCTCGGCGACCTCGTCGATGGTCAGGTCGCGATCGGCCACCTCGGCGATGTCCGGGGCCGGGTGAGGACGCC
>JBDIAG010000366.1:0-5293 GCA_039812305.1 Actinomycetales bacterium
CACGGGCAACCGCCACGACGCCGAGGACCTGACCCAGGAGGTCTTCGTCCGGGTCTTCCGCTCCCTGGAGAACTACCGTCCCGGCACGTTCGAGGGCTGGCTGCACCGCATCACCACGAACCTCTTCCTCGACCAGGTCCGCCGCAAGCAGAAGATCCGGTTCGACGCCCTCGCCGACGACTTCGGCGACCGGGTGGCCGGGCGTGAGCCGGGCCCGGAGCGCGCCTTCGAGCAGACGAACCTGGACTACGACATCCAGGCCGCGCTCGATCAGCTCCCGCCACAGTTCCGGGCGGCTGTCGTACTCTGCGATATCGAAGGGCTCAGCTACGAGGAGATCGCGGACGTGCTGAACGTCAAGCTCGGAACCGTGCGGTCGCGGATCCACCGCGGCCGGGCGATGCTGCGCGAGGCGCTGCCGCACCGCGATCCGCAGGTGGTCCTCCCCGAGCCCACCTCGCTGAAGCCCACCCTGCGGGTCCCCCGATTCTCAGGAGCGATCTAAGTTGATGTTGCTGGGCGGACACATCGGCGCGCGCGCCTCGGACCTTCTCGACGGAAGACTGGAGTGGGCCGAGGAGGAGCGGCTGCGCGAGCATCTCGGTCGATGCGCCGGTTGCGCAGCCGTCGTGCAGGCCGAGCGTGACGCCCGGATGGCGCTGCGCTGCGCTTCCAGTGCCGAGGCGTGTCCCGGCCCCCCGCCGGATCTGCTGGCGGGTCTGCTCGCCCTGTCCACCGGGGCCGCCGAGCGTCCCGTGATGAACCAGCCGGTGCCGGATCAGCCGGCCATGGGCCTGCCGAACGGCCCGGCGCCGCTCGGCAGCCGCCCGATGCTCGGTGCCGGCCCGGCTCTGGGGGCCTCCGCCGCCCAGCCCACCGGGCACGGTCTGCGGGTCAAAGGCACCTTGCTGATGACCACCGTGATCGTCTCCGCCGCTACCGTGGCCGGGGCCTCGGCCATGACGCCGCAGGCCTCCCGGCGCGCAGTCGTGCCACCGGGGGCCCAGGTGCAGGTCGGCCAGCCGGGCCAGCTCACCGGCTCCCGGGCGATGCCGATCGTGGCACCGACCGCCAACCGGTAGCGCGCCGGTAGCCCGGGAAAGGGTCGTAGTCTGGGAGTCACAGCCTGGCGCCGCCAGCCGGAAGGGGTGAGCGGTGAACGATCCGTGGTCGCGTCCACCTGACTTTCGCCCGCACGATGCGGCGCCCGACCGTGAGTTCACGCCCGAGAGCCACTCGACGCCGGGCGGGTCGTCCTACCCGCCCTACGGCTCGGACCAGCCGTCGTACCCGTCCCAGGGGTTCCAGTCGCCGGGGTCGGACACCGGCCCCTGGTGGCAGCCTCCGGGCCCGGACGAGCGGTGGGGAGTGGGCCAGCCCCCGGCGATCCAGTCCGCCGTCCCGGTCCGCCGGCGAGGCTGGGCGACCACTCTCGTCCTGGCCTGTCTGTGCCTGCTGCTCGGCCTCGTCGGCGGGCTGGCCGGGTCCCAGCTGGGCAATCGCTTCTTCAATCCGCCGGTGGAGATCCCGATCGCGACCGGCACCGCCGTGCAGCGCGAGCCCGGGTCGGTCGCCGGTGTGGCGGCGAAGGTGCTGCCGAGCACCGTCTCGATCGAGGTCACCACGCCGCAGGGGCGGGGGTTCGGCTCCGGCTTCGTGATGCGCTCGGACGGCCTGATCCTGACCAACAACCACGTCGTGGGCGGCGCCCAGCCGGATGGCGTGCGGGTGATCTTCTCCGACGGCTCGCAGCAGGCGGCCACCATCGTCGGTCGCACCGTCGCCTATGATCTGGCCGTGCTACGGGTGAACCGGCAGGGCCTACCGGCGTTGACTCTCGGCGATTCCGACGCCGTCGTGGTGGGCGATCCGGTGATCGCGGTGGGCGCCCCGCTCGGGCTGCAGTCGACGGTCACCTCCGGCATCGTCTCGGCCCTGCACCGTCCGGTGGTCGCGGGGGAGAACAACGACCGGGCGTTCATCTCCGCGATCCAGACCGATGCGGCGATCAACCCCGGCAACTCCGGCGGCCCGTTGGTGAACGCGCAGGGCGAGGTGATCGGCATCAACTCGGCGATCGCCCGGCTTCCCAATGCCGAGGACGTCAACTCGGGCAGCATCGGCCTCGGCTTCGCGATCCCCTCCACCCAGGCGGCGCGGACCGCGGAGCAGCTGATCAGCACCGGCAAGGCCACCTACCCGGTGATCGGTGTCGTGCTCGATCGGGACTACGTCGGCGAGGGAGTGCGGGTCGCCACCGAGCCGACCGACGGCAACCAGCCGGTCACCCCCGACGGGCCGGCCGCCCGCGCCGGGATCCGGCCGGGGGACGTCATCACCAGGTTCCAGGGCCGTCCGGTCACCGAGCCGAACGAGCTGATCGTCGGCATCCGGGCGGAGAAGCCCGGCGACCAGGTGCGGCTCACCGTGCAACGGGACGGCAAGGGCCGCGAGGTCACCGTCACCCTCAGCGAGACCGAGAGCAACTGAGCGATGTTCGACATCAACGGTGCCGAGTTCATCGTGCTCGCGGTGATCGTCCTCATCGTCGTCGGGCCGGAGCGGCTGCCCGAGTACGCCGCACAGCTCGGACGGATCGTGCGGGAGGTCCGCAAGTTCGCGATGGGGGCGCGGGATCAGGTCCGGGCCGAGCTCGGGCCCGAGTTCGACGACGTGGACTGGTCCAAGCTGGATCCGCGCCAGTACGACCCCCGCCGGATCGTCCGGGACGCCCTGCAGGAGGCGCTCGACGACGAGCCGGCCCCGACGAAGCCCAAGACGTCCCTGACCAAGCCGGCTCAGCCGTCGGCCCGCAGGGACCCGGCGGCGCCCACTCCCTTCGACACCGAGGCCACCTGAGCACACCGGCCGCCGCGGCCGAACCCGGGCCGGGGCATGTCGGCCGGAGCATTCCTGTTGCCACGCAGCACCAATGCCCCGCTCGGGAGCGAGGTAAGGGCGGCTATTTCCTGGCGGACCCTCAGTCTCAGCGACCGACCGGCGTCAGGCCGAGGGAGCGGCCGGCCAGGCCACGGGCGCGAGTGGCCAGCCGGCGGGAGACCCCGCGCAGGGCGACCGCGGCGGGGGAGTCCGGATCGGACAGCACCACCGGGGTGCCCTCGTCCCCGGCGGCCCGCAGGCTGACGTCCACCGGGATCTGGCCGAGCAGCGGCACCGGGGCGCCGGTCAGCCGGGAGAGCGACTGGGAGACCCGCTGGCCGCCGCCGGTGCCGAACAGGTCGAGCCGGGAGCCGTCGGGCAACTCCATCCAGGACATGTTCTCGACCACGCCGACGATCTGCTGATGCGTCTGGGTGGCGATCGAACCGGCCCGCTCGGCCACCTCGGCGGCGGCCGTCTGCGGGGTGGTGACCACCAGGATCTCGGCGTTGGGCAGCAGCTGCGCGACCGAGATCGCCACGTCGCCGGTGCCGGGGGGCAGGTCGAGCAGCAGCACGTCCAGGTCGCCCCAGAAGACGTCGGCGAGGAACTGCTGCAGCGCGCGGTGCAGCATCGGGCCGCGCCAGACGACCGGCTGGTTGCCGGGCACGAACATGCCGATCGAGATGACCTTCACGTCGTGGGCGATCGGCGGCAGGATCATGTCCTCTGCCACCCGGGTCGGCGGGGTTGCGACCCCGAGCATGCGGGGTACGGAGAAGCCGTAGATGTCGGCGTCCACCACGCCGACCCGCAGGCCCTGGGCGGCCATCGAGGCCGCCAGGTTGACCGTCACCGACGACTTGCCGACCCCACCCTTGCCGGAGGCGACCGCGTAGACGCGGGTCAGCGAGCCCGGCCGGGAGAACGGCACCTCGCGTTCGGGCTGGCCTCCCCGCAGCTTGTCCTTGAGGGCGCTGCGCTGGGCGTCCGACATCACGTCGAGACCGACCCGCACCCCGGTCACCCCGGGGACCTTGCCGACCGCGGCGGTGACGTCCTTGACGATCCGGTCGCGCATCGGGCAACCCGCGACCGTGAGGTACACCTCGACGGCCACCTCGCCGCCGTCGATGTCCAGCGATTTCACCATGTCCAGCTCGGTGATCGGTCGCCGGATCTCGGGATCGTTGACCGTGGCGAGTGCGGCCTGCACAGCCTCGGTGGAGACAGACGTCATACCTCGATGCTAAGCCCCCGGCCGGCGGGGTCTCGACGCGGGCGAGTGCTGCTTGGCCGGCCCGGTACGGCCGTCGTCCTCCCGGGCCGGTCCGATCAGGCCCCGCTCCTCCAGGTCGCCCAGTAGATCCCGGATCTCCGAGCGCAGGTAGTCCCGGGTGGCCACCTCGCGCATCGCGATCCGCAGCGCCGCCACCTCCCGCGCCAGGAACTCGGTGTCGGCGAGATTGCGCTCCGCCCGTTGCCGATCCTGTTCGAGCGAGAAGCGGTCCCGATCGTCCTGCCGGTTCTGCGCGAGCAGGATCAGCGGCGCCGCGTAGGAGGCCTGCAGCGACAGGATCAGCGTCAGCAGCGTGTAGTTCAGGTTGCGCGGATCGAACTGCAGATCCGTGGGCCCCCAGGTGTTCCAGGCCAGCCACACGGCCACGAACACGGTCATGTAGACCAGGAACCGCGGTGTGCCCATGAACCGGGCGAACCGTTCCGACCAGGCCCCGAACTGCTCCGGATCCACACCCGGCCGGGGCACCAGGCGGCGCCTGATCTCCCGGGGGGTCTCGAGGATGTCGCGCCCGCGCTCAGCCATCCGCGTCCTCCTCCTCGCCTTCCTCGCCGTGCTCCCGCCAGTCCTCGGGGAGCAGATGGTCGAGCACGTCGTCGACGGTGACCGCTCCGAGAAGATGGTCCTTGTCGTCGGTCACCGGCAGGGATACCAGGTTGTAGGTCGCCAGCCGCCGGGTGATGACCCCCAGCGGATCGCCGGGATCGAGGGGCTCGATGTCCTTGTCGATGATGCTGCCGATCCGCAGATGCGGTGGTTCGCGCAGCATCCGCTGCAGATGGACCGTGCCGAGGAACCTGCCGGTGGGCGTGTCCTGCGGGGAGCGCGTCACGTAGACCGCGGCGGCCAGCGAGGGGGAGAGATCGGTCCGCCGGACCATCGCCAGCCCCTCGGCCACGCTGGCCTCGGGGCCGAGGATGACGGGTTCGGGCGTCATCAGACCGCCGGCCGTCTTCTCCTCGTAGGCCAGCAGCCGGCGGACGTCCGCGGCGTCCTCGACGTCCATCGCCCGCAGCAGCAGTTCCTGCAGCTCGTCGTCGAGCTCGGCCAGCAGGTCGGCGGCGTCGTCCGGGTGCATCGCCTCCAGGACGTTGGCGGCCCGCCGGATCTCCA
>JBDIAG010000367.1:0-5276 GCA_039812305.1 Actinomycetales bacterium
CCCGACCGCGACCTGCGCCACGAACGGCATCAGGTTGTTGGGCGTTCCGGACGGATCCTCGCCCAGAGTGCCCGAGGAGTGAGCCCCGACCGGGTTGAAGTAGCGCAGCAACGCGACCCGCAGTTCCGGCCAGGCGACCGCAGCGTCGCGCAGGATCTGCTCGATCATGACCTTCGTCCAGCCGTACGGGTTGGTGGCCGAGGTCGGTGAGGATTCGTTGATCGGCACCTGCGGGTCCGCCCCGTACACCGTCGCCGAGGACGAGAAGACCAGCGTCGTGACACCGACCTCCCGCATCGCCGCCAGCAGGCTGAACGTGGAGTTCAGATTGTTGTCGTAGTACATCAGCGGTTCGGCGACGCTCTCGCCGACCGCCTTGTAGCCGGCGAAGTGGATCACCGCGTCGGGCTGGTGCGTCTTCAGCACGCGCAGGGTCTCGGCTCGATCGGTCAGGTCGACCCGCTCGAACTCGACCGGCCCGACGAGGGCCTCCAGCCGGGGCAGCACGGTGACCTTGGAGTTCGACAGATTGTCCGCGATCACGACGTCGTAGCCCGCCTGCTTGAGCTGGACCACGGTGTGCGAGCCGATGAAACCGGTGCCGCCGGCGACGAGTACCTTCACGGGAGCCAGTCTATGGGCGCTATGGGACGACAGGCAGCGCAATCAGAGTGCCGTCACCCACTCCGGCCACTCGGGACGCGCCCGAAGCCTTTCGTCGCGTCTCCGTCACGACGCCGGCGTCAGGCCGCCCACGGGTTGAACGTCGGTACTCCGGTGGAGTCGAAGTCGGCGACATTGCGGGTCGCGACGACAAGCTCGTGGACGCCGGCCGTCGCGGCGAGATAGGCGTCGCGCTCCGGCCGTGGATCGGGGACGTGAAGACGCCCGGCGGCCCGGGCGACCTGGGCGTCGATCGACAGGGTGCGACCGCTGAAGCCGGGCAGAACCCGATTCTCCAGCCATTCGCGCAGAATGCGCCCTTGCCGGCTGTCGCGCCGCTCCATCAGCGTGACCCCCACCTCGATCTCCATCACGGTCACCACGCTGATGAACATCGACTCGACAGGTTGCGCCGCCGCCCAGTCGCGCACCCGGGGCGCCACCCGCGAATCGGGCTTGCGCAACTCGATGATCACGTTGGTATCGAGCAGATAGGTCACAGCGGCGGCACCCGTGGGAACGATCCCAGGACCGCGGGTTCCCAGTCGATCTCGTCGTCCGTCTGCAACCAGTCGACGACCGTTCGCGGGCCACCCTGGGCCGCCCTGCCGCGCTGGTACTCGGCATAGCTCATGAGAACGAAGGCCGGTTTGCCGCGATCGGTGATGATGACCGGCGCGTCCGCGGCGGCGCGCTTCGCCGCGCTCACATCGCGGTTGAAGTCCCTCGCCGAGATGGTCGCCATGACGCCTCCTGGGGCCGAGTAGGCACGTACCTATCCACGGTAGCGGCACCGGGGCGGGGTGTCCCTGGTCGGCCGGTGCCGACTACTCGGTGACCGAGGCGGGCATGTCGGGCAGTAGTCGCCGGGTGACGGCGGCGGCCAGAAGGCATACGGCCGCGATGCCGGCGAACAGAGCGGTCGCGTAGCCACTGGCCGGCACACTCAGCACCGCGAGCACGGCCGAGATGACGAACGAGGCGTTGAAGACCATGTCGTACAGGGAGAAGGCGCGACCGAGGTAGCGATCGTCGACGGCGCGCTGCAAGGTGGTGTCGACCGCCACCTTCACGCCCTGCACCGCCAGGCCGAGGGGGAGGGCGCCACCGATCAGCACCGGGGCGGACATGGCGAAGGCGTAGCAGCCGTAGACCACGATCATCACCAGCAGGCACAGGGTCGTCCACCCGCGAAGACCGAGGAATCGGGCCCCGATCGGCACGATCACCGCGGCCAGCCCGGCCCCGACACCCGCCAGCCCGGCCACCACGGCCACCATCGCGATGCCGTCGTCGACGTTGTCGGTGAAGGAGTTGCGGCAGAGCAGGATCGTGACGATGGCGAAGGCGCCGAATCCGATCCGGATCGCGGCGGTCAGCAGCATCGAGCCGCGGGCGGACGGGCGGCGCCAGACGTGCCGGGCGCCGTGCGCCATCCCGATCGCCAGGTCGGCCACCTGCGCCAGGATGGGCGCTCGCACCGGCCCACCCGCCGGGCCGAGCGCGGTCACCGGCAGCCGGCTGACCGCCGCGCCGGAGGCGAGATAGGTCGCGATCGTCAGGCCGATCGCCAGGCCGGCCGCCTCGTCGTCGCCCCCGAGCAGCCGCGCCAGCCCGAAACCGGCCGCGCCGCCGACCACGCTCGAGATGGTCCCGATCGTCGGTGTGATCGAGTTGGCCAGCACCAGGTCGCGTGGACGCACCACGTGCGGCAGAGAAGCCCCGAGGCCGGCCAGAACGAACCGATCGACCGACAGGCAGGCGAGGACGACCAGCAGCAACACGGCGTTGACCGTGCCCGTGTAGACCAGAGCGGCACAGATCAGCACGAGCACGGCACGGATTCCGTTCGCCACCAGCAACACCTGCCGCCGGTACCAGCGGTCGAGCAGCACTCCGGCGAACGGACCGATCAGGGTGTACGGCAGCAGGCTCGCGGTCAGCGCCCAGGCGACGCCGGTCGGGGTCGTCTCCCGCTGCGGCGAGAAGAAGAACATCCCGGCGAGCCCGACCTGGAAGGAGCCGTCGCCGAACTGGGCGAAGATCCGGGTGGCGAGAATCCGGCGGTAGTCGCGTCCGGTGAGCAGCTCTCGAAGTCCAGAACCCGCCGCCACGTCCATCAGCGTAGGTGCGCGGGAGTGGCGCCCGGCCAGCAACCCGCCGTGGCGTCAATCGCCGGGCAGCGTCCACGGCTGGGGTCGGCCGTAGAGGAAGCCTTGCGCGTAGTCACAGCCCAGTCGCCGCAGGTAGTCGGCCTGGGTGTCGGTCTCGACGCCTTCGGCGACCACGGCGATCCCGTGGGCGTGCGCCATCTGGACGATCGCCGACACCGTGCTGATCGCCCGGGTCTGAGGTGCGTCCAGACCGGTCACGAACGCCCGGTCGATCTTGAGAGTGTCCGGTCGGAGAGTGTCCAGGTAGGTCAGCCCGGAGTATCCGGTGCCGAAGTCGTCGATCGACACCTGGAGACCGTCGCTGCGCAGCAGCGACACGTCGTCGTTCCACGTGCCCGGCTCGGCCAGCAGGCTGGACTCGGTGATCTCCAGGATGAGCCGGCCCATCGGCACCGAGTGCTGGCCCACGGTGTCGCGGATGCGATCCACGAGATCGTCGCGCTGCAGACTGTGCGCGGAGAAGTTGATCGACGCCCGCAGCTGTGGATCCTCCCGGTAGCGAGGGTCGGTGGCGACCAGCGCAAGCACCCGCGCGAGCATCCAGTGGTCCAGATCGGCGATGAGTCCGGCCTGTTCCGCCAACGGGATGAAGTCGGCCGGAGTGATCAGCCCGATCTCCGGGTCGCGCATCCGCACCAGGGCCTCGTGACCGGCCAGACCGAAGTTGGAGAGTCGGATGATCGGCTGCCGGTAGACGACCAGCTGACGACGCTCGATCGCTCTCCGCAGCCGTTCCTCCATGTCGAGGGCCCGGGCGGACGTCGCCCGCAGCTCGTCGTCGCACCAGCACCATTGCGACCCGCCGTTGTCCTTGGCCCGGTACATCGCCAGGTCGGCGTCCCGCAGCAGCTCGCTGCGACTCGTCCGCCGCCGCGAGGTCACGCCGAGGCTGACCCCGGTCACCACCCGGCGCCCGGAAGGCAGGGTCAGCGGCTTGCCGAGCCGGTCCACGATCCGGCCCGCCAGCTGGTCGAGCTCGTCATGGTCGCGTCCGGCCATCACCACCACGAACTCGTCGCCGCCGATGCGCGCCACCACGGCGTCGGCCGGCACCAGAGACTCCAGCCGCCGGGCCACCGCCACGATCAGCTCGTCGCCGACGTGGTGGCCGTGGCCGTCGTTGATCGCCTTGAACCGGTCCAGGTCGAGCATCAGGACGGCGATCTCGCCCGGGCCCTGACACAGGTCGTCCAGGCACTCGTTGACGACGGAACGGTTCGCCAGCCCGGTCAGCGTGTCGGTCCGGGCGAGCACGACCAGCGCCTGCTCCTGCAGCCGCTGGCTGGTGATGTCGAGGACGTGGACGACCAGGAAGGGATCGTCGCCCTCGACGTCCTCGATGGCCACCGCGGTGATCCAGGCCCAGACGACCGTCTGGTCCGGCCGGATCAGCTGCTCGACCACTCGCTCCCCCCGCCGGGCCAGGCCGAGCAACTCCTCGACGTCCAGGCTGGTGGTGCCGTGCTGGGCCGCGACGTTCAGCACGCGGGCCACCCCGACGCCCGGCTCGGGTGGCGAAAGAAGTGTGTCGAAGGCGGGGTTGGACCGGATGACGGCTCCCCGGTCGGCCTGCGCCAAAGACACCAGCAGGGTTCCGTACGGGGTGCCGTCGAAGGACCGCTCGAACTTGTGCCGTTGCTCGGCCATCGCCTCCCGGGACGGTTCGAGTCGTGCCGATGCCGCGTGCACGAGCTGGCGGACGAGCTCGATGTCGGTGGGATCGAACTCGCGTGGCCCGTCCAGCCAGACGCCCACGACGATCGTGCCGGCCGGCACCTTCCCGACCGACATCGACAGCGCGGACGCGGTGGTGCCCGTCTGGCGGGCCAGGGCGTGGCCGGAGTCGGCGGCCTGGGTGACGGCGCCGCGGAGACCGTCCGGAACGTCGGGCACTGCCCGGCCGGCCAGGGGCGAGACCGTACCCGCGCCGACCAGCAGCAGCGCTACGTGCGCTCCGGCCACCACGTCGACGATCGTCCGGGCCAGGGTGGACGGGATCTCCCCGGGGGCGCATCGGCTCAGCGCGGCGGTGGCGTCGCCCAGGCACACGAGTTCGGCAAGGCTGAGGGCCCGCCCGCCGGTGTGCGCGGGGTGACCACTCATCAGGCGTTGCCCTCCGGAGATGTTGATACGACAACGTTCAACTATAGACCGCCCCAAGAATCAAACGGACTATTAAGCCGAAACCGAACTTACTGGGAGCAAGATGGCTCGTTGACGTGGCGGACGAGCCTCTCGGGCGGGCTTGTACCCACTGGTCAGGGGACCAGTCGCACCGCGCCGGTCGACGCCGAGGTTGCCATCGAGGCGTAGGCGCGCAACGCCTTGGAGACCGTCCGCTCCCGGTCGCGCGGCTGCCAGGGCCGCTCCGAGGCATCCATCTTGGCTCGCCGATCGGCCAGCACGGTGTCCTCCACGTTCAGTCGGATCAACCGTTCG
>JBDIAG010000368.1:0-5252 GCA_039812305.1 Actinomycetales bacterium
CTGGAAGGTCGTGCTGGACCAGGACGACATCGTGCTGTTGAAACGGTCCTGATACTCCTCGGTACTCCTCGGAGCGTTTCCTCGCCGGACGTTGTTCTGGCCGGTGGGGGAGTGCTCGGTTGACCAGGTGTTCGCGCGTCGACCGGTTGTCGGTCGAGCAGCCAGCGATCGCCGGCTGCTCGACACATACCTGGTCAACGCGGGAACAGGCGGCTGAACGGCACCGCCGCCTGGGGGCGCGGTTCGGTCAGAACCGGCGGGGACGGCGAACACCGGGCCTCCCCGGCCCGGTACGGTCAGGACACGACCAGCAGCGGCCCTTCGTCCTCGGTCGGCGGCTCGAATCCGTCGAAGTGCTCTGCGGAGGCGGCCTCGGTGAGGGTGAAGTCGTCGGCGTGGGTGTCGCGCCGGTTGCCGATCCTCTCCAGCACAGTCGCGCGGTCGGTGGCCAGGTAGATCGTCTCGGGGACGACTCCGGTCGGGGCGAGCAGGCGGCGGTAGTCGTCGCGCATCCGACGGGTGGAGAAGGGAAAGTCCAGGACGACGTCGTTGCCGTCCGCGACCAGTTGCAGCAGCCGAGCCTGCAGCTCTCGCTCGATCTCGACCATCGTCTCCCGCGTCGGCGGCAGGGACGTCACGCCGCGACGCCACAGCTCGACGTCGAAGGAGAGCCGGACCATGCCGTCGGCCTCGAGTCGCCGGGCATAGGTGGTCTTGCCCGAGCCCGATGGTCCGCACATGAAGACCACCCGACCGGGGGTGCCGACGGTCATGACAGCAGCTGCCGGCGTAGCAGGCCGAGCACCTGATCGAGGGCGTCGCGGGTGGGGTGGCCGGGTTCGTCCACGAGATGCTCGGTCAGCACCGAATGAGCCGAGCGGGCGATCCCGTGCGGATTGCCCGCGGAGGAGTCGATCTCCACCGCCACGAAGCGGTCACCGAGAATCTCGCGGAGGGACTCGAACCGGTCGGGCGGGCTCAGCCGGTCTTCGCTGAACCGCAGGCCGAGCACGCACAGCCCGGGCTCGCGCGCCATCCTCGCGGTGACCTCCCGCAGGTCGTCTGGGCTGGCATGCACGTCCCGACGGCGTCGCGGAGTGAAACCGAACGGGAGCGAGGGCTGGGACATGACCGGGGCGATGACGGCCGGATCGGCGGCCATGGCCAGGGCGAAGTTGCCGGTGAAGCACATCCCGACCACGCCCACTCCCGGGCCGCCGCAGCGACGGTGGGCGTCCGCGGCCAAGGCCCGGCACCATCGCGCGGCCGATGACGTCGTCCCCATGACGAAGCCGGCGAACTGCCGCGAGACGCACGCGGGCGCGAGCGCGCGAAGGGAGTTGCGCGTCGACCGGGGCGCGCCGGGCACGCCGAAGAGGTGCGGGAGGAAGACCGTGCAGCCCAGATCAACGACGCGGTTGGCGAAGCCGATGACGGCGGGTGTGATGCCGGGGATCTCGGCGATCACGATCACCGCCGGGCCGTCGCCGCGCCGGTACACGTCGCGGGTCGTGCCGTCGTGGCTGAACGTCGTGCGTTCGTAGTCGGCCAACGCGTCCATCGGCCAACGCTATCGCCAGTGCTCCACGACGGAGCTGAGTCGAGGACGGGCCGTGACCGCCGGCCCGGCGCTCGTCCGGCGTTCTCCTCGGTCGCGTCCCGCCACCGGCATCCCCGGTTTGTCGGCCTTGCCGAGCAGCCACGCGGACGACACCGTCCCCCTCGAACAACTCCCGTCGAGAAGCACTAGACTCGCCGCGCGACGCAGAAACGGGAAGCCGGTGTGAATCCGGCACGGTCCTCGCCACTGTGACTGAGGAGTTCGCCCCCGACGACGCCACTGGACGACAACGTCCGGGAAGGCCGGGAGCGAGCGTTCGACTCAGGAGTCAGGAGACCGCCTGCATCGCCACATGAGTGCCGATCCACGAGAGATGGAGTGGCTGTGCAGACAGCAGCAGTGTGTCCCTTGGCGCATGCCGGTCCGGCCGTGCGGCCGTGGCGGGTACGTGATCGCTCTCATGCGACATCCGTTCCGCTATCCCAAGGAGAGCACTATGAGTAATGCGCTAGTCGAACGCCTCGATGCCGGTCCGGTGATCTGCGCCGAGGGATTCCTGTTCGAGCTGGAGCGTCGCGGCTACCTCAGCGCCGGCGAGTTCGTCCCCGAGGTCGCACTGGAGTTTCCCGAGGCACTGCGGGCCCTGCACGTCGACTATCAGCGCGCCGGTTCCGACATCGTCGAGGCGTTCACCTACAACGGTCACCGGGAGAAGATGCGGGTGATCGGCAAGGAGGATCTGCTCGAACCGCTGAACCGGGCCGCGCTGCAGATCGCCCGTGAGGTGGCCGATGCCCGGCCGGGTGACTTCATGGCCGGCAACATCTCCAACACCAACATCTGGGACCCGGCCGACAAGGGCCGTCAGGACGAGGTCCGGGCGATGTTCACCGAGATGGTCGGCTGGGCCGTCGACTCCGGCGCCGACCTCATCATCGGCGAGACGTTCTACTACGCCGGCGAGGCGCTGACCGCGCTCGAGGTGGCCAAGGCGAGCGGCCTGCCGGTCGTCCTCACCATCGCGCCGATGGCGCTCAACGAGATGGCGGACGGGGTCGGCATCGTCGAGACCTGCCAGCAGCTGGAGCAGGCGGGGGCGGACGTGGTCGGCATGAACTGCTTCCGCGGACCGCAGACCATGCTGCCCTGGTTGCGCAGGATCCGGGAGGCGGTCTCCTGCCACGTCGGTGCGCTGCCCATCCCGTACCGCACCACCGAGGCCGAGCCGACCTTCTTCAACCTCACCGACGACCGGGCCTTCGTTCCGTCCCCGCACGGCCGGACGTTCCCGACCGCGCTCGACCCGCTGTACGCGAACCGGTACGAGATCGGTGCCTTCGCCAGCGAGGCCGCGGATCTGGGCGTCCGGTACCTCGGGGTGTGCTGCGGCGCGTCCCCGATGCTGGTGCGTCAGGTCGCCGAGGCGGTCGGGTTGACGACCGAGGCGAGCCGGTTCTCGGAGAACATGCACAACCACTTCATGTACGGCGACAACGAGCGCCTGCCGGAGCACATCGTCGCCCTGGGCGACCGGGCCTGACCCCCCGGCTCCTTTCGGCCGCGCCCGGGCCCGTCTGTCGGCTCCTCCGTGGGCTCGAGCGGTCGATGAGTGTTCGGACAGACCCAAAGGTCACCACTCGAACGTGGAATCGGCACGGAGCCGGCGGTCTCGAAGGGGCGATCCGTCCGCGGGCCACGTTCGGCCCCCACCGGCCACCTTCGGTACCGAATGGCAGCCTTCCGCCCCGCGAGAGGCGACGTTCGGTACCGACGGGTCACGCTCAGCGCGACCAGTCGGTACTGAACGTCGCCCGTCGGCGGACGGGGACGGCTCGGCGGACGGGGACGGCGGGAGCGGGCCGGTGGCGCTACGCGACTTGAACGGAGTCTTTCAGTCCCACCGGCACCTGTTCCGGGAACGAGACCACCAGATGCCGGTCCAGGGCAGTCGCCACCCGGGCCAAGGTGTCGATCCGGTTGCGAGCCCCTCCACCTTCTTCCAGACGGGAGACGACGGATTGAGTCGTTCCCATTCGCCGGGCGAGTTCGCGCTGGGTGAGCCCGGCCTCGGTGCGAAGGTCGTAGATCAACTGGCCGAGCGCGAAATCCTGCTCGATCGCCCGCCGAGCCTCCGCCGAGGGCGCATCGCGTTGTCCTCGTACTTCAGTCCACCGGGAGTTGGTCATGCTGCCTTCCTTTCAGGGGTTGCGTCGAGCACAGTCCTTGGCGACTCGCCGAGCCCGGGCGACCTCGTCTCGTTCGTTGCTTCGTTGTTTGTGAAACGTAGTGAGGAGCACGAGTCGCCCATCCTGCGTGAACCGGTAGGTGATCCTGCGCGCGGTTGGTCCCAGCGTGAACCGCAGTTCAAACAAGCCGTCGCCGAGGCTTCGAGACAGCGGCATGCGCGCCCGTGAGCCCAGGTCGGCAAGTCGGTCGATGGCAACAGCTGCTCGATCCCATTCGCGATCGTTCAAGGTGGAGATCCATTCCACGACCTCGTCGTGCAACTCGATTTCCACCAGGCTGATGATCGCAAACTTGCGATCATGGTGCAAGGCGTCGGCGATCTGTTGGGAGGACTCCTGTCCGCAGGCCACGTTCGGCCCCCACCGGCCACCTTCGGTACCGAATGGCAGCCTTCCGCCCCGCGAGAGGCGACGTTCGGTACCGACGGGTCACGCTCAGCGCGACCCGTCGGTACTGAACGTCGCCCGTCGGCGGACGGCGCGCGTCGGGTGAGGCGCAACTGTCGCTGAGCGGCGGGAATGTTCCACTCGACGCGCGGGCTGGCCGGGCTGGCCGGCCCCTCGGGCGAAGGGCGCCGGCTGGCGCACGTGGGGAGGCCCTGCTCCGGCTGGAGGGGCGCTGCTCCACCGGCGTTAGGAGTAGGCCGGAGGCCAGTTGGGCGTCGGCCCGGGCGGCCGGGCAGGCCAGGTATCCTGGACGCGCGGAGTGGGTCCGGGCTCACGGCGCAGCCCGTAATCGATTGTTATTTTGACCCCTCTCTGCTCAGCCGGTAATCTATTCAGGTTGTCCGGCTCAGGGCACCCGTGTGTGCTTGCTCGGGTCGGCGTCCCGCGGCGTGCGTGACACGCCCGAACGCGGGGGTCGTCCTGACCGTGGTAACCCCAGGCGAGAGCCTGGAGTTGACATGGCCACGGTGGCCCCGGCAGCAACCCGTAGACCAAGAGACATGAAGCAGGACGAGACGAAGGCAGGAACCACGTAGTGCCCACCATTCAGCAACTGGTGCGCAAGGGCCGCCAGGACAAGGTCGGGAAGCAGAAGACCCCGGCGCTCAAGGGGAGCCCGCAGCGGCGCGGCGTGTGCACCCGCGTGTACACCACCACCCCGAAGAAGCCGAACTCGGCCCTGCGCAAGGTGGCGCGTGTGAAGCTGTCCAGCCAGGTCGAGGTCACCGCCTACATCCCGGGCGTCGGCCACAACCTGCAGGAGCACTCCATCGTGCTCGTCCGCGGCGGCCGGGTGAAGGACCTCCCCGGCGTCCGTTACAAGATCGTCCGCGGGTCGCTCGACACGCAGGGCGTCAAGAACCGCAAGCAGGCGCGAAGCCGCTACGGCGCGAAGAAGGAGAAGAGCTGATGCCCCGCAAGGGCCCGGCCCCGAAGCGGCCGCTGATCACTGACCCCGTCTACGGCTCGCCGATGGTCACCCAGCTGGTGAACAAGGT
>JBDIAG010000369.1:0-5248 GCA_039812305.1 Actinomycetales bacterium
GGCGAGGCGGGTGCCGCCGTTCGTCGCGGCGACGAAGACGGCCTTGTCCACATGGCCGCTCCATCCGGATGGAGGGAGCACCTGCTCGGCGAAGCTGCGCGCGGTGAGGCCGCCGCGGCTGTGGCAGACGACGTCGAAGGTGACCGACCCGGCGTGTCCGGACACTCGTCGGAGCAGGTCGGTCGCGTTCGCCAGGGGGTCGACCGACAGGGTCGGATGGTCGAACCCGACAACCGCGTCGTACGCCGCGAACGCCCGATTGAGCCACGCCCGGCCGTCCTGAGTGCAGCCGAGGATCCCGAAGGCGTGCGCGGTCGAGGAGAACGTGCCGTGGACGAAGAGCAGTACCCGTACGGGGCGGGGCTGGGGCTGTTCCATCCGTCCTGCCAGTCTCGTGAGCGTCGCGGCCGGACGCCGCCGGGCTTCCGGAGATGCGTACACACCAGTGCGTTCATACACCTTCCACACACCCCGGAGGCCGGGGTCGAACCCGGCCTGAAGGCAGCCTAGCGACCAATTGTTGCCAAACCTTTCTGGGGGCGTCGGATTGTCACCGGCGAGAAGTTCGCCATAATGGCGCCCGTGTCGACAGCAAACCCGCCCATGACCGCCCACCCCACGGTCAGCCGCCCGGACATGGTCTCGGTGGGAACGATCGTCTGGCTTGCCAGCGAGCTGATGTTCTTCGCCGGGCTCTTCGCCATGTACTTCACCATCCGCTCGGTGGTGCCGGAGCTGTGGGAAGTGGAGCCGGAGAAACTCAACATTCCCTTCTCGCTCACCAACACCATCATCCTGGTGGCCAGCTCGGGCACCTGCCAGATGGGTGTGTGGGCCGCTGAGCGACTGCAGCCGGGCCGAACCGGCGGCCTCCTGAACATCCGCAAGTGGGGCATGCGCGAGTGGTATGTCCTCACGTTCCTGATGGGCAGCATCTTCATCGCTGGTCAGGTGTTCGAGTACGCCGAACTGGTTCACGAGGGCCTGACGATCGCGTCCTCGCCCTACGGTTCGGTCTTCTTCCTCACCACCGGTTTCCACGGCCTGCACGTCACCGGTGGGTTGCTCGCCTTCCTGCTGGTGATCGGCAGATCGTTCGCCGTCCGGCGATTCGGTCACAAAGAGGCCATCAGCTGCGTCGTCACGTCGTACTACTGGCACTTCGTCGACGTCGTGTGGATCGGGCTGTTCCTCGTGATCTACGTGATCAGGTAACGACATCGACAGTTTCAGGAGACCACCCCGCACCTGCAACCCACAGACTCGCTAGGGTTGAGCTCCCCGCTCCACCCGCCCGGATAGACGAGGACAATGTCGTGAAGGCACTCGCCGCCCGCCGGCGCCACCCGCTAGCAGCGGTGGTGTTAATCCTGCTCGGCCTGATGATCACGGGAGCCACCTATGCGGTGGCTGCCCCCCGCACGGATGTCTCCACCGCCGGCCTCACCGGCAACTCGGAGAGCGGGGAGAAGCTCTTCCTGGCCAACTGCTCCACCTGCCACGGCGTCGGCGCGATCGGCACCCATGCCGGCCCCAGTCTGATCGGCGTCGGCGCCGCCGCCGTCGACTTCCAGGTGAGCACCGGGCGGATGCCAATGGAGGCGACCGCCCCGCAGGCACCGCGCAAGGAAGTCCAGATGAGCGCGCAGGACATCGCCGACCTGTCCGCCTACGTGGCAACGCTCGGCCCCGGCCCGGCGGTTCCCGCCGAGGAGTACACCACCGCCTCCGAGGACGAGAAGATGCTGGCGGAGGGCGCGGAGCTGTTCCGAGTCAACTGCGCCATGTGCCACAACGTCGTCGGTGCCGGTGGCGCCCTGACCCGCGGCAAGTGGGCCCCGCCACTGACCGGCGTCAGCGGTACGCACATCTACGAGGCGATGGCCACCGGGCCCCAGTCGATGCCCGTCTTCAACGACGCGAACCTCACCCCGGAGGAGAAGCAGGCGGTCATCTCCTACCTGAAGTACGTGGAAACCCAGCCCAGCCCGGGCGGTCTCACGCTCGGCTCACTCGGCCCGGTCAGCGAAGGTCTCTTCGTCTGGGTGGGAGTGATGGTCATGATCATCGGCTGCACCGTCTGGCTGGGAGCGAAGTCCTCATGAGCGATCTCGAGAAGCACACGCACGGCGGGAGCGCCACCGACAACCTGCCGGAACGGTTCCCCAACCCCGGTCTGCCGCCGCACCGGCACCGCATGGCCGATCACGACAAGCGCGCCGAGCGCAACGCGGAGCGGCAGGTCGTGGTGATGCTGCTGCTGTCGGCCCTCGGCACCATCTTCGCCCTCGTCGCCTACTTCGTGTGGAAGCCGGGTGACAGCTTCGCCACCCTCAAGCTGTCGACGTTCACCCTCGGCATGGGCATGGCGGTGTCGCTGTTCTTCCTCGGCATCGGCGCGGTGCACTGGGCGAAGACCCTGATGCCCGACGAAGAGGTCATCGAGTTGCGGCACTCGCTGCGGGGCTCGGAGGAGACCCGTCAGGCCGCCCTGGACATCGTCGACATCGGCGCCAAGGAATCCGGCATCGGCCGGCGCCCGCTGATCCGCAACACCCTCATCGCCGCGATGGCGCTGTTCCCGCTGCCCGGCGTACTGCTGCTGCGCGATCTCGGTCCGCTGCCCGGCAAGGCCCTCTTCCACACCCTGTGGGGCGAGAAGATCAAGGTCGACGGCGTCGAGCGGATGCGGCGGCTGACGAAGGACCCGTACGGCGAGCCGATCAAGGCCGCGGACGTCACGATCGGCTCGGTCTTCCACGTCATCCCCGAGGGGATGAACGACCTGGAAGACAAGCTGGAGCAGAAGGCCAAGGCCGCCGTCCTGCTGGTGCGGATCAACCCGGAGGACATCAAGGAGCTCAAGGCGGAGCGTGAGGGCTGGGATGTCGACGGCATCTTCGCCTACTCCAAGATCTGCACCCACGTCGGTTGCCCGGTGGCGCTCTACGAGCAGCAGACGCACCACCTGCTGTGTCCGTGCCACCAGTCCACCTTCGACCTCACCCAGTACTGCGCGGTGGTCTTCGGCCCGGCCTCCCGGGCGTTGCCGCAGCTGCCGATCACAGTGGACGATGAGGGTTACCTGATCGCCACCGCCGACTTCCCCGAGCCGACGGGGCCGAGCTTCTGGGAGCGGGACTGACCATGGCCACCACCTACAACAAGAAGGTCGCCGGCACCGCCGACTTCCTCGACGAACGGCTGGGCCTGTCGACCGCGGTCAAGGGAATGGCCCGCAAGGTCTTCCCCGACCACTGGTCCTTCATGCTCGGCGAGGTCTGCCTCTACAGCTTCATCGTCCTGCTGCTCTCCGGCACGTTCCTCACGCTGTTCTTCGTCCCGGCGATGGGTTTCACCGAGTACCACGGCGCCTACGCCCCGATGAACGGGGTGGAGATGTCGGAGGCCTTCGCCTCCACGCTGCACCTGTCCTTCGACATCCGCGGCGGCCTCCTGATGCGCCAGGTGCACCACTGGTCGGCGCTGCTGTTCGTCGCCGCGATCACGGTGCACATGTTCCGCGTCTTCTTCACCGGCGCCTTCCGCAAGCCGCGCGAGATCAACTGGGTGATCGGCACGATCATCCTCATCATGGCCATGGCCGCCGGCTTCACCGGCTACTCCCTGCCGGACGACATGCTCTCCGGCAACGGCCTGCGGATCATCGACGGCGTGGTCAAGGCGATCCCGGTGGTCGGCACCTACATCTCGTTCTTCCTGTTCAACGGCGAGTTCCCGGGCCACTCGATCATCCCCCGGCTGTTCGTCATGCACGTGATGCTGATCCCGGCCATCCTGCTGGCCCTGATCGGTGCCCACGTCGGCCTCGTGGCCCTGCACAAGCACACCCAGTACCCCGGCCCCGGGCGCACGAACGACAACGTCGTCGGCTTCCCGCTGTTCCCGGTGTACATGGCCAAGGCCGGTGGCTTCTTCTTCATCGTGTTCGGCGTGATCATGCTGGTCAGCGCCACGACCTCGATCAACGCGGTGTGGAACTACGGCCCGTACGACCCCTCACCGGTCTCCGCGGGCACGCAGCCCGACTGGTACATCGGCTGGGTCGACGGTGGTCTGCGACTGATGCCGGGAACCTTCGGCCCCGCCGGGAAGATGCTCGAGACCTCCTTCCTGGGCGTGACCATCCCCTGGAATGTCACAATCCCAGCGGTTGTCATCCCGGGGATCATGGTGACCCTGCTCATCGCCTACCCGTTCATCGAGTCCTGGGTGACCGGCGACAAGCGTGAGCACCACCTGCTGGACCGTCCCCGCAACGCCCCGACGCGCACCGGGCTCGGCGTGGCCGTGATCATCTGGTACTGCGTCATGTGGGCCGCGGCCGGCAACGACCTGATGGCGACGCACTTCCACCTCTCGATCAACGACCTGACCTGGCTGTTCCGGATCAGCCTGTTCATCGGTCCACCACTGGGCTTCATCATCACGAAGCGGATCTGCATGGGCCTGCAGCGCAAGGACCGTGAACTAGCCCTGCACGGCCGGGAGACAGGTCGCATCATGCGCACCGAGACCGGCGAGATGTACGAGATCCACGAGCCGCTCAACGACTACGAGCGGTGGACGCTGGTGCAGCAGGACGTGTACCGGCCGGTCGACGCCACCGACCAGGTGGACGAGAACGGCGTTGCCCAGCCCGGCGCCCGCGGTCGCCGGTTCCGCGCCCGAATCTCGAGGTTCTACTTCGAAGATCGCATCGAGCCGGTCACTCCGGCAGAACTCGCCGCGTCGCACCACCACGGCGAGCACGAGGCCATCGAGGAGGAGAAGACTCCGGCCCTGGAGCACTGAGCACCGGCTCCCGGCAAAGTGGCGGAGGCCCCGGTTCACGGCGAACCGGGGCCTCCGCCCTTCTCCGGGCACGGTTTCGCGCCCTCGCGCGGTCTCGGTCCCATCCCGACAACGATCTGGACACGGGGCGCTTCCCGGCAGATGCCGGCCGGTTAAGGTGACGGCCGAGGACTCGGAGTGCCCGAGTGACTAGAACGTGAAAGGGAGGTGCGATGAGCGTCTTTCGCACGAAGAGCATTGAGCAGTCGTTGGCGGATACCGACGAGCCGGAGTATCAGCTCAAGAAGAGATTGACCGCGCTGGATCTGACCGTGTTCGGTGTCGGCGTCATCATCGGGGCCGGAATCTTCACCCTGACCGGGCGGGCGGCCGCCACCGTGGCCGGGCCGGCGATCGTCCTGAGCTTCGTGGTCTCGGCCGTCTGCTGCGGGCT
>JBDIAG010000370.1:0-5247 GCA_039812305.1 Actinomycetales bacterium
CCGGCGGCACGCCACATCCATGACGGATCTTGCCGTGCTGATCGGCGAGGACCTGGTGCAGCGGGCATTGATGGACCGCTTCGACCACCTTCCGCGGACATGGATCGGACCGCTGGCCGCCATCGAGAACGAACGCCCGTGGCCTCCGGGAGTGCTTGGGTACGACCTGTATACCGGTCGGCTCGGGGTTGGGTTGGCTCTGGCCCGGGCCGGACGTGCGCTGGATAGCGTCCAACTGGTCCGGCTGTCGGAACAGATCTTCGACGCCAGCGCACAGATCCTCATGGACGGCACTTACGAGGCGAGCACGCTCACCTCGATCGGCCGCGGCGCCTATTCGGGAGTGACGGGTGTGCTGTGGGCATTGTGGACCGCCGGCAACGTGTTGGAGCGACAGGATTGGTGCCGGACCAGTCTCGACGTGATTCCGGCGGTGCTGAGCACCATTCCGCCCGAGCCGGCCGATCGACAGCTGGATCTCGTCTCCGGAGCGTTGGGCACGTTGGCCGGTCTCCATGCCCTGGCCCCGAACAGTGCGATGGCGGTCAGGCTGCGCGAGGACATCCTCGGGACAGTGCGCGCGGGCGGATGGCGCGATCTGCCCGTCGCGCAGCAGTCGGGCTTTGCGCATGGGACGGCCGGACTGCTCTTCCACGCCGGCCTGCAGCCACTCGATCTGCCGGCCGGTGCCGGGGCCCGTCCGACATCTTGGTCGCGCGCCGCACTGCCGGAACAGGACGTCGTCGGCGTCCTCCTCGACCACCTGGCGACGTTCTGGGACGCCTCGCAGCGCAACTGGGTGACCAACGTGGCCACCCGACGGATCGCTCACGGCTGGTGCCATGGCCGCGCGGGGGTGACTCTCGCCGTGGCGGCAGCCGCAGCTGGCGGGCATCCGGTTGTCGATCTGGAACCGACGATCCGTCTGCTGGGGGAAGAGGGGTTCGGCTTCAACCTCACCCATTGCCACGGCGACCTGGGCAATCACGATGTGCTGCGATGGATGGCCCGGCGGGGCCTGCCTGGCGCGGACGAGGCGCTCGACCGCGTCGAGAGTTGGCTGGACGCGGGCACGTTAAGTGCCAAGTCCCGTGACCCACACAGCAGGTATGCGCTGAACGACGGGCTGATGGTCGGTGCCGCTGGCGTGTTGTTGCACGTTAGCGAGCGCATTGATCTGAGCTTGCAGGTTTCCCTCACCACCTTGGAGGTGAGGAGGTGAGACGGCGGGTACCGGTGCGGATCCAAGCGAGTCAGACCGAATGCGGGCTAGCAGCGAGCCTGGCCGTGCTCGCCCACCACGGACGCTACCAGTCGGTCGCTGCGGCCCGAGAGGTGTGCCAACCGGGCCGGGACGGTCTGTCCATCGCCGAGATCCGGTACCTGCTGGAGCACAACGGCTGCCGGGTGAAGGTCTTCCGAGCGGGTTCGGATCGGCTGGCCGAGCTCGAACTGCCGGTGATCGTCTTCTGGCGCAACTACCACTTCCTCGTCCTCGAGCGGATCCGTAACCATGTCGTCGATGTGATGGACCCCGAGACCGGACGAAGGACCCTCACTCGGGAGGACTTCGACCAGGCCTACTCCCAGTTGGCGATCGCCGCCGTACCGGGGGATCGTTTCATCACAGCACGCAAGGCCTGGCTTCACGAGTGGCGCCTGCCCGGCCTGCACTGGAACGTCGACAGAGCAGGTCTCGCGATCATCGCAGTGATCACTCTATGCACGTACGTTCTGACGCTGGCTCTGCCGATCCTGACGGCCCGCGCCATCGATCTGGCCACCAGTGGTGGTATCGCTATGGGCTGGTGGTGGAACGTCGTGCTGATCGTTCTCGCCTGCGCCGGCGGTTTCGTCCTCGCCGAGGTCGTTCGTACCGCCTTCACCTCGGTGGTGGTGCGCCGGCTCGGGTCTGGATTGATGGCCGGCGCCTTCGGACGACTACTGCGCCTGCGCTTGTCCTTCTTCAGCACCCGCGCCCCAGGAGAGCTGATGCAGCGACTCGGCTCGGTGAACTATGTGCGGGACTGTCTGTCGAACCGCATCGTGCAGAGTGTATTCGACGGCGGGATGACCGCAGTCATCTTGGGATACATCTGGTTCCTCTCGCCGACGTTGGGTGGTCTGGCCTCGGTGATGGTCATGGGACTCGTCTTCTTCCTGATGCTGACTCATGCGCCGTTGGCGCGGGCGATGGACCAGGAGATCAACGCCCTCACGCTCGCGCAAGGAGTGCAGTACGACGCCATCTCCGGTATCGCGCAATTGAAGATGGGCGGGTACCAGGCGGACATGGAGCGGCGCTGGCGGCGTGAATACGATCGGTCACTGGTGGCATTGCATCGCAGAATGATGTGGCAGATGGGCCTCGTCGGCTCGGTCTGCAGCGCATTCACCATCTTCGGCCCGATCACACTGTTGCTGAGTGGATTGCAGTTGCATGCGGCGGGAGTGATCGGCCTGGGGGAGACCGTCGCGGTGCTCAGCCTTGCTTCGATGATGTTCTCCGGCACCACTGGTCTGCTGGCTGTCTACACCGACGTGCTCTCCTGTTCGCGATATCTGCTTCGTCTCGAAGACATCATGGTCAGTGAACTCGAGCCGGAAGGCGGATCGAGAACCAGGCTGGACGACGGTGTGGTCGAAGTGCGGGGCCTCGAGTTTCGTTACGCCAATGAAGCGCAGCCTGTATTGCACGGTCTCGACTTCTCCGTCGCGGATGGAGAACTGGCTGCAGTGGTGGGGCAGTCGGGATCCGGCAAGAGCACGCTGGCAAAAATACTCTGCGGTATGTACGAGCCCACCGCTGGCGAGGTGCTGATCGGGGGGCATCCATTGTCCGAGTACCGACGCAGCGATCTCCGCCGTCAGATCGGATACGTGCCGCAGGAAGTCACCTTGCACAACGGCACGATTCTGGAAAACCTGCGGATGGGGTCGGAGATGGCGGAGGACGACGTGGTCGACCGTTGTCGCGCGCTTGGCTTTCTGGATTTCGTGGACGAGCTACCGATGGGATACCGGACCTTGGTGGCCGATCTCGGAGCGAACTTCTCCGGAGGACAGCGGCAGCGGCTGGCTATCGCCCGAGTGCTCTTGCGCTCACCGCGGATCCTGATCTTCGACGAAGCCACCAGTGCGCTGGACAGGATCAATGAGCAGCGGGTCAACGCAGTATTACGCCACCTGGGGTGCACCCGCATCGTGATCGCACACCGGCTGGAGACCGTGCAGTATGCCGACACGATTCACGTCGCCGACCGGGGATCACTTGTCGAACGCGGAACGCACGACACTTTGCTGACGCATGACGGCGCCTACGCCGAGCTCTATCGGGAAGGGGTGCCGGCATGACTGTGATCGCCGAGAATCGCGTCGGATCCGGAGTAGCGGAGTACTTCGAGCCCTTCCTCGCATGGGTGGCCGGGACTACCCCCATCCGCGAGATACGGGAACCACTGGCCGGTCCGGTGGCGGAAGGGGCCAGGCGCCGTCTCAAGGAGGAGGCGACGCACATCTGGTTCCGCGTTCTCCTGGAAGAGTTCCACCGGTTCCGCGTCGAGCAGAGGTTGCCCTGTGACCTGGGGAGCAGCCGGGCCGTTCGGGCGTTCGCATCCCGGCTGGGACAGCGGACGTACCGCGAACAGTTGCTGCTGAGATGGCCCGAGGCCGCCGATCTGCTGCGCCGGCGGGCGGGACTGATCGCCACCTTCGCCCACCAGATCGAGGCGGCCATCGACGCCGAACTGCCAGGACTGTTCGCTGCTGGTCTGATCCAACCGGGATTCCGGACCGTCAGGGCCGACTTCGGAGCGGGCGACAGTCATCATGGCGGCCGTACCGTCACCGTGTTGACGTCCGAGGATGGGCAGCGGTTGGTGTTCAAGCCGCGTTCGGCGGCACCCGACCATCTGCTGGCGCGCCTACTCCAGGTCTTCGGTCACGCTTGTGGTCAAGATCTCTCGGTGTGCGCACCGGCCACTGTGGGTGGCCGGTTCGGTTCATGGCAGGCATTCGTGGCCGGCCGCGAACTGCATGACCGGGACGAAGTGGACGCCTACTACTACCGTTTCGGTCTGCTGGCGGCCCTGTTCGCCGCGATCGGGGCTGGTGACCTGCACCACGAGAACATCGTCAACGTCGGCGCCTGGCCCTGTGTCGTGGACGCGGAGACCCTCCTGCAGCCCGGTGTGTTGGACGATGACGGGCACGTCATGAATCGGCTGCTCTACGCTGGCGAGCATTCGCCGGGCGCCACGTTGATGCTGCCGATTCGGGTGCGCACCGGTGCTTTCGATGTGTTCGTCTGTGCCCTTGGCGTGCCGTGGGATCAGCACTCTGCCAAGGAGACCTTCGAACTCGTTCACGACGGCAGCGACGCGGTGGCGATGTCCCGTACTCAGATCCGGATCCAGCACCACAGCAATGTCCTGCGGTGCGCAGGTGAGCCGATCGATCCGCTCAGGTATGCCGCGACCATCACGCGAGGTTACCTGGACGCTCACCGAGCTCTGCGCCGCAGCCATGGTGAGCTCACCCAGATCCTGTCCGGAGCGGCCGGGGCCGAGTTCCGTGTGGTACTGCGGCCGACCGAGGTGTATGGCAAGTTCGTGGACGCCCAGACCCAGCCCACCGCGTTGCAGGACGGGCCGGCCCGGGCGGGTGTGATCAGTCTGCTGCGCGATCTGGACCACAACGATCACGGGCGCGTGAGCCGATGCGAACGACAAGACCTTGAGCGTCTGGATGTGCCGGCGTTCCACTGTGCCGGCTCCGGCCGTGAAGTGCGCTGGTCCGGACGCTCCGTGTCGGCGCCCTTCTTCGCGCAATCTCCAGTGGACAACGCGTTGACTTCGCTGTCTCGGTTCTGTGCGAAAGGTCCTTCCTATCACCGGTTCTGCCTGGAGACCACGCTCAACGAACTGGCAGCGGGCCGCGATTCGGCCTACCCTCAGCCGATGCTGGCGTCCGTGTTCGACGGACCGGTCGGCGCGGTCTTCGAGCGGATCGTCGAACTGCTTGAACAGACCCACGAGGGGGGCCATGTCCACCCTGAAGGACCACAGGCGGTCGGCTGGCTGTCCCATCTGGGACACGACGGGCTGGAGACCTTCGAGGTCGACCGGACGCTGGGCTTCCATGATCTCGGCGGAGTTGCGGCGCTATTGGCCGGCCGGTGCCCCCATCACCGGCTGACGGCACCATCGCAGGCTGCCACGCGACTGCGGATGCCCGCGACGACGGAGG
>JBDIAG010000371.1:0-5238 GCA_039812305.1 Actinomycetales bacterium
CTGGTGGCGATGCAGTCCGGAAAGGCGGACGACCCGCGACTGCGCGAGGTGGTCGCGGTGCAGCGAGCCGCGCGGCCGCCGCTGGCCGGAGGTCCGGCCGCCGCCCTCGCCGGAGCCACCGCCATGATCGATCTCTCGGACGGGCTGCTCCGCGACGCCGGCCGGGTCGCCCGGGCCAGCGGCGTACGGCTGGTGCTGGACGCGGACAGCCGGGGACTCGCCGACCTTCACGACGAGCTCACCGACGTCGCGCGACACCTGGATCTCGAGCATCCCGCGGCGACGGCCTGGCAGTGGCTGCTCGGCGGGGGAGAGGACCACGGCCTGCTCGCCACGTTCCCCGCGCGGGCGTCGGTGCCCGAGCCGTTCGCGGTCATCGGCACGGTCGCGGACGGCACCGGGGTGAAGGTTGCCGGCCTGGACACGTCCAGGATGTCGATCGGGTGGGATCACTACTCGGGGTGAGACTGCCGCCCGGGCATGCAAAACGCCCCGGACGGTAACCGTCCGGGGCGTGCCGCCCAGGTGCGCGAACCGAGCGCGCGACGGGTCAGCGAACGACCTTGCCCGCCTTCAGGCAGGAGGTGCAGACGTCCAGGCGCTTGGGCGTACCGCCGACAACGGCCCGCACCCGCTGGATGTTCGGGTTCCAGCGACGCTTGGTACGCCGGTGGGAGTGTGAGATGTTGTGCCCGAAGCTCGGGCTCTTGCCGCAGACGGCGCAGGTGGAAGCCACGTCGAAATCTCCCGCTGAGTTGGCTTGGGCTGGTACTTGATGGTCTGGTGGCTGCCGCGCGGGACGTCACTGGTCTGCGGGCAACCCATCGAGACTACTCCACTGCCACCTCGCAGCCCAAATCCCGGCCCCCGGCCGCGCCTGCGGGCGACCAGTTTGCCACCCGACGTGGGCGAAGCTGTGTGTTTGCCGGCGGTGTGCAGCACGATGGGCGGGTGATCGTCGTGGACGTACCGGCCTGCCGTCGCTGGATCGCGCTCGCTCTGAGCCGGCTCGAGGCGACGTCCGGCCTGATCGACGCCCTCAATGTCTTCCCGGTGCCGGACGGTGACACCGGCACCAATCTGCTGCTCACCCTGCGCCGGGCCGCCGAGGAGGTGCGGGTGGCGCAGGCGACCGTGGCGGGGCTGACCCGGGCGCTGGCGGACGGTGCGTTGCTGGGCGCGCGCGGCAACTCCGGGATCATCACCGCCCAGATGCTCGCCGGCTGTGCCGAGGTCTTCGGCTCCGCTCCCGGTGGTGTGGTGGACGGCCGGGTGCTGGCGGGCGCGCTGACCCGGGCGGACGAACTGGCCTGGTCCGCCGTCGAACTGCCGGTGGAGGGCACGGTGCTCAGTGTCACCCGCGCGGTGGCGCAGGCGCTGGAGCCGGAGTCGTTGGGCCAGGCGGTCGGGACGCCCGAGGATGCCCTGGCCGTGGTGCGCCATGCCTCGCAGGTCGCCCGGCAGGCCTTGGCCGCGACGACCGAACAGCTGCCGGCGCTGCGCGAGGCGGACGTGGTGGACGCCGGTGCGGCGGGCTTCGTCCTCCTGCTCGATGCTCTGACGGAGGCCTTGTCGGGTGTGTCGGCCGGCGCTCTGCCGGGCGTCGACGACGCGGACGTGGGCAATTGCGGCGCGTCGGTCTCGTTCGCGCCGCACGCGACGGTCGGCCCGGCCTACGAGGTGATGTTCATGCTGCCCGAGGTGGGGGACGCCCAGGCCTTGGACGATCCGATCGCCTGGTTGCGCCGAGAGCTGGCCGGAGTCGGCGACAGCGTGGTGGTGGCCGGGTTGAGGCCGGTGCACGCGCACGTCCACACCGACGACCCGTCGGCGGCATTGCGGGTCGCCCGACGGTTCGGGGCCCCCGCGGACGTCCGCGTCGTGCACCTGGCCACCGGCACCGCACGACCCGTACCGCTGGCTCCGGGCGGGGCCACGGACGGCGAGGTGGCGCCGGTCGGGTGTGTGGCCTGGGCGAGCGGCCCCGGTCTGGCGGGTGTGATCGCCGCCGCCGGGGCGACGCCGGTGGTGAGTTCCGCGGCCAAGCGGATCTCGACCGAGGAGATGGTGGAGGCGATCCTCGGCACCGGCGCCACGGAGGTGGCGGTGTTGCCCAACGACGCCGATTCGCTGCCGGTGGTGCGGGCCGCCGCCGCGCGGGTGGCCGGCTCGGGGGTGCGGGCCAGGGTGGTGGAGACCTTCTCCGAGGTGCAGGGTCTGGCCGCGGTGGCCGTCTTCGACCCGATGCTCGACCCGGACGAGCTGGTGGCCGGCATGTCGGCAGCCGCGGCCGGAACCCGGCACGGTTCGGTGGCGGTCGCCCGCCGGGCGGCGTCCACGCCCGGCGGGCGGTGCCGGCCGGGGGACGCGCTGGGCCTCGTCGGGGGTGAGATCGTGCATGTCGGCGCGGACGTCGTCGAGATGGCCGCGGTGGTGCTGGCCGACCTGATGGCGACGGGCGAGCCGGAACTGGTAACGCTGGTTCTCGGCTCGGCAGCGCCGGCCGGAATGGTCGAACGGGTCCGTGAGGTCGCCGGCCCGGCGGAGATCGAGGTGGTCGCCGGGGGGCAGCAGACCTACGTCGTGCTACTGGGAGTCGAATGATCCGTGCAGTTTGACGCGGGAGATTGTCGGTGGGGTGTGATGGGATCAGCACGTGGATGAGAAGCCGTTCTTCGACCAGTCGCTGGTGTCGGTGGTGGGCCTGAAGGCCGCCAAGCCGCTGACCTCGCTGGGGCTGGAGACCGTCGGCGACCTGCTCTACCACTTTCCGCGCCGGTACTTCACGGCCGAAGGTGGCGCCGTCTTCTCCAAGCCGGTGCTGGGCGAGCACGTGACCGTCGTGGCCCGCGTGAAGGACTCCCGCTACGTGATGGCCCGCACCAGGAAACACCATCTCCTCAAGCTGGTGATCGAGGATCAGGCCGGTCACACGATGGATCTGACCTTGATCTCGCGGGATCGGCGCGCGGTGATGGCATGGCAGAACCGCCTCCCGGTGGGGCACTGGGCAATGTTCGACGGCAAGATCCGCAAATGGAACGACAAGGTCGAGTTGTCGAATGCTCGGTTCGAGCTGATCGGCGGGAGCGAGGAGCAGGCTCGCGCCTTTCACGACTTCGGGTTGGTGGTTCCGGTCTACCCAGCCAGCGCCAAGGTTCCGAGCTGGCTGATCTCGCGGACCATCAAGGTCGTGCTGCCGCTCCTCGAGACATCCGAGGTGCCCGATCCGCTCCCGGTCGAGATCCTCGCCATGAACGGGTGGCCGTCCGCCCGCGAGGCCCTTCGTCTCAAGCACGACCCGAGAACCCTGCAGGATGTGCGGCGGGCCGACGAACGGCTGAAGTTCGAGGAGGCGTTCGTCCTGCAGGCTGCACTGGCCCGGCGACGTCAGCAGGCGTCGGCGCTGCCGGCCACCCCGCGGCCGGCGACGGCGGGTGGGTTGCTGGCCGCCTTCGACGCGTCCCTGCCGTTCGAGCTGACCGCCGGCCAGCGGGCGGCCGTCGAGCAGATCGCCCGCGATCTGGCCGCGGAGCACCCGATGCACCGGTTGCTACAGGGCGAGGTCGGGTCGGGCAAGACCATCGTCGCGCTGCGAGCCATGCTCACCGTCGTCGACGCCGGGGGGCAGGCGGCCCTGCTGGCGCCCACCGAGGTGCTCGCCCAGCAGCATCACCGCTCGATCACGGCGATGATGGGCAATCTCGCCTCGGCCGGAATGCTCCAGTTGACCGGTCCGGTGCTGGACGACGTCCCGGGCACGCAGGTGACGTTGCTGACCGGCTCGCTCGGCGCGCGGGCCAAGCGTGAGGCGCTGGCCAAGGCGGCGTCCGGCGAGGCCGGCATCGTCGTCGGTACGCATGCGCTGCTGCAGGAGTCCGTCGAGTTCGCCGACCTCGGGTTGGTCGTGGTGGACGAGCAGCACCGGTTCGGCGTCGAGCAGCGCGACGCCTTGCGCGCCAAGTCCCTACGCACGCCGCATCTGCTGGTGATGACGGCCACGCCGATCCCGCGGACGGTGGCGATGACCGTCTTCGGCGATCTGGAGACCTCGGTCATGCGGGAGGTGCCGGCCGGGCGTCAGCCGGTGGCCAGCCACGTCGTCCCGGCTGCCGCGTCGGCCTGGGTGGCGCGGATGTGGGAGGTCGTCGCCGAGCAGGTGCGTCAGGGGCGGCAGGCCTACGTGGTGTGCCCGGCGATCGACCCGGCCCCGGCCGGCAAGGAATCCGCCGGCAAGGATTCGGCCGGTCAGGATTCGGAACCGGAGGACGACCCGGCGATGTCCCTGCTGGATCTGGAGAGTCCGACGGGCGAACCGCAGCAGATGGTGTCGGTCACGCAGACGATCGAGGAGCTGAGGGAGAACCCGGCGCTCGCCGGCGTGCGCCTGGGCATGCTGCACGGTCGGATGCCGGCCGAGGAGAAGGACGCGGCGATGTCGGCCTTCGCCGCCGGCGAGATCGACGTCCTGGTCTCCACGACAGTGATCGAGGTCGGCGTCGACGTGCCGAACGCCTCGGTGATGGTGGTGATGGACGCAAGCCGGTTCGGGATCTCCCAGCTGCATCAGTTGCGCGGACGGGTCGGGCGTGGCGGGCATGCCGGGTATTGCTTCTTCGCCACCTCGCACCAGAGCGGGGAAGGTGCGGTGGAGCTGCTGGAGAAGGTCGCCGGCACCAGGGACGGCTTCGCCCTGGCCAAGCTCGACCTGGAGCACCGGCGGGAGGGCGACGTGCTGGGCGCGGCCCAGTCGGGTGGGATGTCGTCGCTGCGGGTGCTGCGCGTGACGCGGGACGAGGACGTCATCGTCCAGGCACGGGAGCTGGCCAACGATTTCGTGTCTCGCGATCCCGATCTGGTGCGTTACCCCGAATTGCACCGGGCGATCCAGATCCTGCTCGCCCCGGAGCGGGAGGTGTTCCTGGAGCGCGGGTGAGGTCGGCTAGCCTCGCCGGGTGCCCCGGATCATCGCCGGCCGCTTCGGCGGTCGCACCCTGCAGGCGCCGGAAGGGCGCGGGACCAGGCCGACCAGCGACCGGGTTCGCGAGGCGCTGTTCTCCCGGCTGCAGCACGCGGGTGTGGTGGAGGGTGCGCGGGTGCTCGATCTCTTCGCCGGCTCCGGTGCGCTGGGCCTCGAGGCGTTGAGCAGGGGGGCCGACGAGGTGGTGCTCGTCGATTCGGGCCGGCGCGCCGCCGATGCGTGCCGGCGGAACACGACGGCGCTGGGAGCGGGGAACC
>JBDIAG010000372.1:0-5231 GCA_039812305.1 Actinomycetales bacterium
GGCGCCGACGACTATCTCACCAAGCCCTTCGCGCTGCAGGAGCTGGTGCTGAGGCTCAGGGCGCTCGACCGCAGGCGGGCCCACAGCAGGCCGCCGGTGCGGGAGATCGCGGGCCTCCGCCTGGACCCGTTCCGTCGCGAGGTCTACCGGGACGGTCGGTACGTCGCACTCACCCGGAAGCAATTCGCCGTGCTCGAGGTGCTCGTCGCAGCGGACGGCGGAGTCGTCAGTGCCGAAGAGCTGCTGGAGCGAGCGTGGGACGAGAACGCCGACCCGTTCACCAACGCTGTGCGCATCACGGTCTCGGCGCTGCGCAAGCGCCTGGGCGAACCGTGGCTGATCGCTACCGTGCCCGGCGTCGGCTACCGCGTCGACGTCGGTCAGGGCGGCGAACGTGGTGGCGACCGTGGATAGGGCACCGGGGTTGAGCGTCCGGCTGAAACTGACCTTCAGCTACGCGGGCTTTCTCATGCTGGCGGGCGCCCTCTTGCTGGCCACCGTGTGGGTCTTTCTCCTGCGCTACGTGCCCGACCATCAGGTCGTGATGGGCCTGAGCCCCTCCGGGGACGTCGCCCCGCGTCACATGCCGACTCGTTCGGATCTCCAGCGCGCCTTCGCCCCGCGCGCGGCGCAGGCCATAGTGTTCCTGCTGATCTTCGGTCTCGTCGGCGGCTGGGTGCTCGCCGGGCGGATGCTCGCCCCACTGACTCGCATCACCAACGCCACGCGGAAGGCCGCCGGCGGCTCGCTTTCCCATCGGATCGAGATGGACGGTCGAAAGGACGAGTTCCGTGAACTCGCCGACAGTTTCGACGCCATGCTGACCCAGCTGGAATCGCACGTCTCCGAGCAGCGTCGGTTCGCCGCCAATGCGTCCCACGAACTGCGCACCCCCTTGGCCATCACGCAGGCCCTGCTCGACGTCGCGCGCAAAGATCCCGGACGCGACTACGGCGTGCTCCTCGACCGCCTCTACGTCGTCAACGCCCGCGCCATCGAGCTCACCGAGGCCTTGCTGCTGCTCGGTCGCACCGACCAGGGCTCTTTCACGCGGGAGGACGTCGACCTGTCCCTGGTCGCCGAGGAAGCGACGGAGACACTTCTTCCGCTTGCCGACAAGCATGGAGTGGCGCTGGCGGCCTCCGGCCAGGTGGCACGCACGATCGGCTCGTATGCCCTTCTGCTGCAGATGACTACGAACCTGCTGCACAACGCCGTCGTCCACAATCTCCCCGAGCGCGGCTGGGTGCGGGTCAGCACTGCCGTCGGCCCGGAGTCCGCCGTCCTCATCGTCGAGAACACTGGCGAGATGCTCGATCCACGGCTTGTCTCGACCATCACCGAGCCTTTTCAACGGGGCACCGAACGGATCAGAACCGATCACGCGGGTGTCGGTCTGGGCCTGGCCATCGTCAAGCGCATCGCTGCGGCGCACGATGGAACTCTCGACCTGACGCCTCGTGACGACGGGGGTCTCCGCGTCTGCGTTCGGCTACCGATCGCGCTCACGCACAGCGGTGGGTGACGCAGACGTCTGCGGCACGGGATGCGTGGAACGTCCGACATCGTCCCGCGGCCCTCCGAAACGGATCGGCGATGCGACGACGAGGCCGGCCGCGAGCAGTGTCAGCACCGTCGCGATCACGCAGATCCAGGACATGACGGCGACTGTGCGCGCCCGCAGTCTCCTGCGGACCAGGGCGACGAGTCCGATCCCGGCCAGGCCGCCGGCGGTGTTGGCGAGGAGGTCGCCGATGTCGGAGATCCCGAGGGCCAGCACGTACTGGACGACTTCGAACGCCAGGCTGGTGCCCGCCACGGCGCACATGGCTTGCGGCCAGGTGAGCCGGGGCGCCAGCAGCCCGAGGTAGAGGCCCACGGGAAGGAAGAGCAGCACGTTCGCGGTGACCTCGAGAGGCGCACTGGCACCGGCGTGCGCGGTGGCGGCGAACGGGACCAGCTTGACCTGGCGCACGGTGCCGCCACCGACGTAGGGAGGCTCGAGCTTCCACAGCACCGTCCAGGCGAGGAGCGCGAGGTAGACGGCGAACAGCACGGTCATGAGGGGACGCCGGACACCGCGCGGTGCCGCCGATGGGCTCGTGGAGATCACGCAGTCGAGTCAACGCGAGCACCGGTTGCGCCGCCGTATGCGGAATTCGAGATGCCGACGATATCCGGCGGATGGCGGCACCGGAACGTGCTGTGCCGAGGCGCCTTTCAGGACGCGATCAGCTGGGAGAGCTCGACCAGGCGGTTCGAGAATCCCCACTCGTTGTCGTACCAGGCGAAGATCTTGACCTGGTCTCCGATGGCCTCCGTCAGGGGCGCGTCGAAGATCGCGGAGTGGGGGTTGCCGACGATGTCCGCGGAGACCAACGGTGCCTCCGAGTACTGCAGGTAGGTGGCCAGGCCAGGAGTCGCGGCGGCCGTGCGGAAGGCCTCGTTGACCTCCTCGGCCGAAGCGGGGCGGGACAGCTTCGCGGTGCGATCCGTGATCGACCCGACGGGAACCGGGACCCGCAAGGCAAGACCGGTGAGCTTCCCGTCCAGCTCCGGAATGATTCGCCCGATGGTGCGGGCGGCGCCGGACGACGTCGGGATCGTCGACATGGCGGCCGCCCGCGCCCGGCGCAGGTCGCCATGCGGCGCATCGTGCAGGCGCTGGTCGCTGGTGTAGGCGTGAATCGTCGTCATCAGCCCGGATTCGATACCGAACGACTCATGCAGCACCTTCGCCATCGGAGCCAGGCAGTTCGTCGTGCAGGACCCGTTGGACACGATGTCGGCGTTGGGGTCGATGGCGTCGTCGTTCACGCCGAGGACGATGGCGGGCACGTCACCGGAGGCGGGTGCCGAGATGATGACCTTGCGCGCCCCGGCGGCCAGGTGCTTGCGGGCGCTCGCCGCGTCCGTGAAAAGTCCGGTCGACTCGATGACGACGTCGACCCCGATCTCGCCCCAGGGAATCTGCGCCGGGTCGCGCTCGGCGAAGACGCGCAGGTGGGCGTCGCCCACCAGGATCGAGTCGTCCTCGGCCCGGACGCCCTCGAGGTGGCCGGAGATGGAATCCCATTCCAGCAGGGTGGCCAGCGTCGCGACGTCGGTGATGTCGTTGATCGCGACGACCTCGACGTCGGCGCCACTGCCCAGAGCGGCGCGAAGATAGCTGCGACCGATGCGGCCGAATCCGTTGATGCCGATGCGGGTGGTCATACTCGTTGCTCCTTGCGCTGATGGTCTGGTGCTGACTGGGCGGCGTCGAGCAGGGCGACGGCGCCGCGAATGGCCGCGTCCATGGGTTCCTGGGAGCCGTGCGCCCGAGACAGGACGTAGCCCCCTTGGATGACCGCGGAGAGGGTGCGGGCCAGTTCGGCCGGGACGATGCTCCGCGGCAGTTCACCGGCGTCGATGGCCTCGCCGATCGTTCGTTCCCAACGGCGGAGCATGGTGTCGAAGGCTCCGGCGACGATGGCGAGGAGTTCCGGATCCTCGACCACCTGTGGATCCTGGGTCATCCGGCCGACGCGACACCCTCGCGTCCCCGGACGGGGGAGGGCCAGGTACTTCTTCAGACGCTCCAGCGGCGACCCCTCGCCCTCCAGCAACGAGGACTCGCCCGTCGCCGTCGCGAACACCTGGGTCAGGGTCTCCACCGCGAGTTCGTGCTTGCCGCTGAAGTGGTGGTACATGCTGCCCTGCCCGACGCCGGCACGGGCCATGACGTCACGCGGACTCGTGGCCGCGTAACCGCGTTCCCACAGCAGGTCGGCCATCGCGTCGGTCAACCGTTCCTTGGAGCCCATGCGAGGACTGTAACAACTAGTATGTACAGAGTCAACGAGCCTGGCCCCGTCCCGCGGTGGCGATCAGCGGTCGATCAGCCACTTGTTCGCGCGTTGACCAGGTATGTGTCGAGCAGCCGGGGATCGCTGGCTGCTCGGCCGACAACCGGTCAACGCGCGAACACTGGGCGCCCCGCCCACCCGCGTCGAGGCGACGGCCACGGTGCGTTCTCCCGATGACGTCCGCGGAAACGCCGCACGGACGGGGTGGGATCACTCGAGGCGGCGATACGGGTGTCTGGTGATCTCGTCCCGCCATTCGGTCCACGGGTGCGCGGATTCGAGCAGGCCGCGAACGACCTCGGGCGAGACCGCGAAGTAGTCGTAGAGACCGCCATGCCGGAAACGCACCCGCAGCCTGTTGGTCGCGGCGTCGTACCCCACTTCCTTCAGGGCCTTGGACCTCGGCATGGGTCGCATCTCCACGTAACCGTCCTACCGCATCGGTGCGATCCACGCTGGACGAGCACCGCACAGCGCGGCCATCAACCGTGGGGGCAGATGTACGCCGACGGCCATGGCAGGCACTGGCGCGACACGACTCGTTACGTCACGAGGAACAGCGACGTGTGGCGGGAGTCGCTGGCCAGGAACGGGTCCTGAGGATTCCGCCCGTGCGTCCGACGGCGAGGGCGCTGGTGGAAGGTGCCGGCACCAGTCATCTCCAGGTCGAGCGGTCGTTTGTGGGTCTCATAGAACACCGATCGACCTTCTGGGCCCACCGGCAGCCATCGATGCGAATCCCGCTTCCCGGATCATGACGATGACGTCCGTGAGCACCTGCTCGACGATGCGACGGCTGCCGGGATCGAGCGCCTCGATCAGGGTCTCGGCCCCGTCGGTCATCGGCCGGTAGAGGCGGCGAAGCTCGTCGAATCGTGACGTCGAGCGGAGATGGGCGGAGCGCCGGTCGGCGGGGTTGTCGTCCCGGGCGATCCAGCCCTGGTCCTCGAGTCGGGCCAGGACGCCCGTCAAGGTCGCACGACGGCATCCGGTGCGCCGGGCCAGATGCGACGGCGTGCACGGGCCTTCCCGGTCGATCACGTCGAGGACGTCGAGATCGCGGGGATTCAGGCCGGCCGCCGCGGCCACCGCGTCGTTGACGATCTGCAGCTCGATCCGGAGTTGCCTGATCGCGTCCCGCAGGGACGGCGCCCCCTCCCGCTCCGTCGCGGACGGGCTCACGAAGCCGCCCTCGCGCGCCGGTCGGTCGTCGGAGATACCGCTCGATGGACGTGACCGGCGGGGGAGAGCTCGGCCACCATGGCGGCGGCGAGGTCGGGCCGGGTCGTGTACCCCTGCGTCGGATGGTCCGGGTCGAGGCGATACTGCGAGACACGATCGGAGTCGATCAGCCGGCCCGGCCGCATCACCGTCCACTCGATG
>JBDIAG010000373.1:0-5214 GCA_039812305.1 Actinomycetales bacterium
GTCTCGACTAACGCGCGAGATGTCGGTCAGTTGTGAAATCTCGGGCGCAGTCAGGCTGAAGACAAATAACTGCGATCCGGGTCCCTGGTTTAGGCGCAGCGCGCGTTTGGCCAGCATTGGCCGAGGTACCGAGCGAGTCACAATTGGCTCCTTGTCGCAGTGGCGAACAGGGCCGCAAAGCGGGCTTGTTCACAGGCCTTGCCCGAATCGCGCAGTGTGCGCAGAAGGCGGGTATGGCTGAGACTTGATCCCTCGGCCAGGTGCCGTCGAATGAACGTCAGCACGTCGTCGTCGCTCAGCCGTTGGCGCTCATAGGAGACCAACTTCGGGGCAATGTCCAATTGACGGCGCAAGTAATCGTACATGGTCGCGTGATCGTATAGGCCCGCAGTGAGGACCTCCTGAGCGATACGGACGTTCAGTGCCCCGCGACTGCCGCTCACATGGTGCTGCAGACGCGCATCGGCCGGCAGAATCACGCCAGTCAAATGTGGGTCGGCGCTGGCGCCGGCAGCGATAATGCTGATTTGTCCGTCGCGCGCGCCCTCGATTGCGGCGCGCAAGTCGGCCCTGCAGGCCGCTAGGTAGGCTTGAGATAACACGAGCAGAATACGGTCGCGGGAATGATTGGTGACCAAAGCGGTCAATGATCGGGCGGCACTGCTAGTGGGGCCTTCCCACTCGGCTAGCGCGTTCCACCAGGCTTGAGTGCCGACTGTCTCGGCGGCTACGGAATCCGGATGTCGGGGGCTGAAGGTCGCCGAGTAGGGCCGGATCGTCGCATTAGCGGGGATCAGTCCCCAACCGGCCGAGGCGACCCATAGCGTCGGCTCTACAAAGCCAAGGGCTGCTGCCGGCAGGTTGCGGGCGATAGCCCAATGCTCGCCGGCGTACAACTCTCGCGCCGGCACGGCATCATTGTTCGGGGAGGAAATGTGCTCAATCCAGTGCATGGCGCGCTGACGAGTTCGCATGACAGGCATACCCCGAAGGCGCATCGTCGCGGGTACAACAACCCGTTTTCGGCTGGTGCAAGTGACCACGATATGAAGCCGTTGGCGTAGGGTATTCACGCTGGCAACTCGTCCTGGACGTGAGTTGGGCTGGTTGAGTGACTGCGTCGCGCGAGGGCAGCATAGTTGTGAACACTCTCGTTGTTGACCGTCATCACGCCAAATGCGGCGACTCGTTCTTGGGAACGGAGGCATCCGGCAACCTCCCGAACCATGCTCTCGACGAGAACTAGTTTGTCGTAGCCGGCCATTGTCACATGCCGTTCATCGGCCCGCTTGAGCAGCGAATATACCGGGCTGGAAACCGGTCCTTCGACAATGTCGGCAAGTTCTTCGATCCAGATTAACTCAATTCCGCCATTGCGCTGTTGAGGGGTGACGCTGATGGTAATCCTACCGCGTTGGTTATGGGCGCCGTAGTCGCAGATTGCCCGCGAGCAGGAGCACACGCTTGTCCTGGGCACCACGACCTGCATCTTGAAGCACAGTTCGTGCTGTGCGAACTGCCGATGGAACTGGCAGGCGTAGTCGATCAGAGCCCTGGCGCCTGTAATCGGCGTTGAGCGCCTCAGAGAATAGGGGAATACGATCGTAATCTGTGCATCGTTGGTATTCAGGCACTGGCGGATCTTCCTCAACAACTCAATGCCACCTCGTCCATCAGGATGCTCCACGTATCGGGGTGGCTTTACACGTCCTCCAACACCGCTCCACCAACCTGTACTTGAGGGCCGGGCAAGTGGTCACGATTGGTCCCCGGTGTAGGAGGCACCCGATGTGCAAGTCTCGCGGACCACGATCCGCGAGAGCGGCAGGACCTCTTCCAGATACTTCCAGACCCATCGGGCTAGATTCTCGCTGGTGGGATTCTCCAGGCCCTCGACCTCGTTGAGGTAGTTATGATCGAGTCTATCCTTCAGAGGCCCGAACGCCGCCTTGACGTCAGCAAAGTCCATCACCATTCCGCTGACCGGGTCCACGTCACCGCGCACGTGAACCTCCAAACGGTAAGAGTGCCCGTGTAGGCGGCCGCACTTGTGCCCGTCGGGGACGTGGGGCAGGTGGTGGGCTGCTTCAAAAGTGAACTCGCGAAAGATGTCCATCATGGAATCCCCAAGTACTTGTGGGTCTGAAGACTCAGACGCCATTGCGGGTGTGCCAGGCAGTACTCGACGGCCAGGCGCGTGTTCTTGCCCAGGTCTGGGCCATCCATTGGTTGAAGCAGGAATCGCTCGAACGCCAGGTGCTCGAACGCCTCCGGCAACACACCCTCTTGCGGGAACACCAGTTTCAAGTCGTGACCGGCGGTAAGTGTCAGCGGTGCGCCCGCCTTCGGACTGACGCAGATCCAGTCCAAGCCAGCCGGGGCTACCTGGGTACCGTTCGTTTCGACTGCCACTGTGAAGCCAACCGCATGCAGTGCCTGCACCGCCGCAGCGTCAAGTTGCAGCAGTGGCTCGCCACCCGTGCATACGACGTACGGATGCGCTGCAGGGTGCGGCCGCCCGGGCCAGGTCGCGGCTATGGCGTCGGCCAACTCTTCGGCAGTCTTGAACCGGCCCCCGCCGGGGCCCTCGGTGCCGACGAAGTCGGTATCGCAGAACTGGCAGATCGCCCTGTGTCGATCTGATTCGCGGCCTGTCCACAAATTGCAACTGGTGAAGCGGGCGAATACGGCAGGGCGTCCGACGTGGCTACCTTCGCCCTGAAGAGTATAAAAGATCTCTTTCAACCGGTAAGTCACGACCCGCTTCCCACTCGCTCCAGAGCCGGGTCGGTCAGGCCCAGTTCGGCGAATCCGCGGCCGCGCAGCAGGCACGAGTCGCACGTGCCACAGGCACTCGCGGTCGGGGTCGGGTCGTAGCAACTGCGCGTCAGGGAATAGTCCACACCCAACTCGAGACCTCGGGCGATCGTTTCGGCCTTAGTCAAGTTGATTAGCGGCGTGTGAATTTTCAAGCGTTGGGCGCCCTCCACGCCGGCCTTGGTCGCGAGATTGGCCATCCGTTCATAAGCAGAGATGTACTCAGGTCGGCAGTCCGGGTAGCCGGAGTAGTCCAACGCGTTGACACCGATGAACACGTCGCTGGCGCCGAGTGTCTCGGCCCATGCCAGTGCGAACGACAAGAAGATGGTGTTGCGCGCCGGCACGTAGGTGATGGGGATGCTGTTCGGGTCTAGCTCATCGACGCTGGTGTGGTGCGGCACGTCTAGGTCCGCGGTAAGCGCAGATCCCCCGAAAGCCCGTAGGTCTATCTCGGCGATCACGTGGCGGGCCACGCTCGCGGCCTCGGCGACCCGCTCAGCGGCGGCCAGTTCCACCGCATGTCGCTGCCCGTAGCGGAAGCTCAACGCGTACGGCCGATACCCCTCATGCTGTGCGATGGCGAGCACGGTGGCGGAGTCGAGGCCACCGCTGAGCAGAACTATGGCCGGTTTGGGCTGGTTCACGTCGCTCCTCCTGTTGGTGCAACTCGACGTCCTACTATCAACTCCACAGATGCGGCAAGTCCTCGGCCTGCAGTTTTCGAGGCTGTGGATCCCCATGTGGCCAAGATTAGTCTGACCCAACCGCGCGGCTCTGACGGCAGTAAGTGCCCGGCGTGGCGCACACGGTCTCTGTGTCCCTGCGCAGAGGCTTCACCAGACGATATGGAGGCCGGCACGGTGTGTCGGTGGTGGGGGTGGGGGCCTCTCTACGCAGACCGTCGGTTGTCGGCAGAAGAGGCTGCTGCCTGACCTATCCACATGCGGAGGAGGCCCCCGTGAGTTGCGAGCGTACGTGTGTTGGTTTGGACGTGCACGCCAGGTCGGCGAGTGGCACACCGGCACCCACTCCCGGATGCCACTCCGTCGGCGGGGCGCAAGTCACCCCTGGACGGCGAACCGATGCTCATCCAAGGAGAGCGAAACCTAAGCGGGCTGGACCACCCCTCGTGTCCTGCGCGCCACGACAGACCGGATGCGATCGCGCGCATCACCTCCGCAACGTGCTGGTCAGGCACTCCCACGCACGAGGACTGCAAGGCTAGACGACATTTTCAGTCTCATCGACGAGCGCGATGGTTACCCATCGGCGATGGGACAGCGCCTACGTGTACGCCGACTGGAGCAGCATCGACATCAGCGCGGTGACCTCTTCGACGGATTTCCGACCGGGCCGGCCTCCCGATTGGTACCATCTTCTACGTGATTGGATAAGACCTGGGGAGCGGCAGAACTCGATGCAGACTTGGACCGCGGTGCAGATCGGAGACTTCGTCCTGCATCCTGATATGCATGGTGTCGCCCAAGTCGCCGATATAGAGGGAGCGGCCATCCGACTGGAGTCATTCGAGTCCGTTGCCCATCCCGTCGCCGAAGAACGCTGGGTTCTAGGCGCAAGCGTGATCCGCCATGCCCTGAGCAAACAAACCAGGGTGTTCCACCGTGATGAGTGGGGCCGGTGGCGGGCGGGCCGAGTAATCTCCGGAGGTCCGAGCGAGTATATTGTTCGCTTCCCGAATTCGGTTACTGACGCACTAATACCGTCCAATCGGTTAAGGGTGCGCTGGGACCGCCCGCTTGAGGATCCTCTCCAAGTGCTTGTCGCGGGTGGGCAAGAGTCGCCCTTCTTCCGCGATGCCCGAATGCCAGTCGTGCAGGACTTGATCGAGCAACGCGCAGCGTGCGCTTCAGTGCCAGCCTGCTCGGCGCCAGTGCCGGCCGCAATGACCAGACGGTGGACCTGGAGGCCGGCAACACGTTGATGTACGTGCGCGCGACGGCCAACCATTCCCACGGCCAGGACTACCGCGACGGCAATGGCCGGCGCGTGCCGTCGGCCTGGGACAAGTGGAACGCCGACGTGGCCCTGGGCCTGACCCCCGATGACGACACCCTGCTGGAGCTGAGCGCCGGCGCCGGCGACGGCGAGGCACGCTACGGCGGCCGCGGCATGGACGGTACGCAGTTCCGCCGCGACAGCTGGGGCCTGCGCCTGGAGAAGACCCGCCTCACGCCCTGGCTGGCCAAGCTCGAAGCCCAGCTGTACTCCAACCGCGCCGACCACGTGATGGACAACTACACGCTGCGCACCTTCGCGCCGGGCGGCAGCATGTCCATGCCCATGGCCAGCAACGTCAAGCGCGACACCAGAGGCGCCCGCGTGGCCGCCACGCTGCAATGGCAGCAGGACTGGCAGCTGGTGGCCGGGCTGGAC
>JBDIAG010000374.1:0-5191 GCA_039812305.1 Actinomycetales bacterium
TGCGTACTCCGGCAGGGTGCCGTCCAGCACCGGCACCTTCAGCGAGATCGACGTGTCGCCGCCGGCGGAGACGACGAAGTCCTCCAGCATGCCCGGGGCGGCCTGGATCGGCACCAGCAGCTCCGGCCCGCCGTCGTAGCCCACCGTGACCGTGGACTTGGCCGGCACCGTGACCGGCTCGTTGGCGCCTTCGGAGGCGCTGCCCAGGTCGACCGACAACTCCTCGTCGCTCTTGTTCACCAGCGTGCCGACGACACTCGCCTGGCCTCCGGACTCACCGCTGACCAGCAACAGGTTGCGGACGCCGAGCGGACCGGCATTGCCGACCACGCCGTCGCTGGCGGAGTACTGCAGCTGGGTGGTCTGCGGGCTCATCTCGGAACAGCCCGTGAGCGCCACACCTGCCAGGACGGCAACGCAGGCAACTCGGGCGCGGATCGGGCGAACGGCTCGGCGAGTCACGTCGGCTCCTCAGGACGGGGTGGTCGGGTGTCGAGCGCGAGCACCCGACGGGCGCACTCTACTAGGAGGCGCGACCCGACCGGATGATGTGGTCGAGACGTCGACATAACACCCTCGTAACGCGCGCGTGACGCGCGGGGACGCGTGTTGTCAAGCGATTCCGGGTGGCTCCTTGTACTGTCGGGTAGCCTGCCCGTGCCCCTGACCTGCGCAAACGCTGGGCCTCGACTTCGTTGTGGGCGGGTTTCGTGATAATCTGGTGTTCCCGCGATCGCGGTTGGACGAGCCAAAGGGGCAACGCGCAGATGGCTTTTCAGGTTGGCGAAACCGTTGTTTACCCCCACCACGGGGCTGCACTGATCGAAGAGATCAAAAAGCGGACGATTAAGGGGGAGGAGAAGCTGTACCTGAAGCTGAAGGTCGCCCAGGGCGACTTGACCATCGAAGTTCCCGCCGAGAACTGCGATCTGGTCGGCGTCCGCGACGTCGTCGGCAAGGAAGGCCTCGACCGGGTCTTCGAGGTGCTGCGCGCTCCCTACACCGAAGAGCCCACCAACTGGTCCCGCCGCTACAAGGCGAACCTGGAGAAGCTGGCCTCGGGTGACGTGATCAAGGTGGCCGAGGTCGTGCGTGACCTTTGGCGCCGCGACCAGGATCGTGGCCTGTCGGCCGGCGAGAAGCGGATGCTCGCGAAGGCGCGGCAGATCCTCGTCTCCGAACTGGCCCTGGCCGAGAAGACCCCGCAGGACAAGGCGGAGGCGATCCTCGACGAGGTTCTCGCGTCCTGACGGGCGTTGCAATCGGGGGTGTCCATGCCGCCCCTCCTGACTGAACTTCTGCGGCTGTGCCTGGTCGCGATGCTGGCCGGAGTGGGTTACCAGTTCGGCTCCTACATCGAGGCGCACAGCGATGTCAGTGCGCGAGCGATCGGCGTGGTGCTGGGTGCCGCGATCGGCTATGTCGTCGGGGGCGCGGTGAGCCGGAAGACCGTTCGCACCATTGACAACGCCGAAGGCGCTCTCTCCCAACGTTCTTCCGAACAACTATTGGCCGGTGTGCTCGGCGGCATGGTCGGCGCGGTCGCCGCTGTCGGTATTTGCTGGCCGCTGCTGTTGATTCGCCCGCAGATCGTCTCATTGCCGATTTTCGCGTTCGCAGTGATCGCGGTGACTTTTCTCGGTTATCGCGTCGGAATGGCACAACGAGAAGGCCTGCTCGCACTGGTTTCCGGCCGGGCGGGCCTTAATCGTCCCAAACCAAATGCGGCCCGGGATCGCGTGATCGACACCTCGGTGGCGATCGACGGTCGTGTCCTCGACGTGGTGCGGTCCGGCTTCCTCCACGGGCGGATCCTGGTGATCCAGCCGGTCTTGGACGAGCTGCAGGGGCTGGCCGACTCCGGCGACGATCTCAAGCGCGCCCGCGGCCGCAAGGGCCTCGATCTGCTCGAGGCACTCCAACGGGAACGCGGCATCGACCTCGAGGTGATCAGCGACCAGTTCCCCGAGGTGCCCGAGGTGGACGCCAAGCTGGTCCGGGTCTGCCTGGCTCGCGATGCCGCTCTGCTGACGTTGGACACCCCGCTGGCGAAGTCGGCCGGTCTGGCCGGCTGCCGGGTGATGAACCTGCACGCGCTGGCGCTGGCCGTGCGGCCGCCGGTGACCGCCGGCGACACGGTCTCGGTGCTGCTGATGAAGGCGGGCAAGGAGCCCGGTCAGGCCGTCGGCTACCTGGACGACGGGACGATGGTCGTCGCCGAGCGCGCGCGGCAGCTGGTGGGCAAGGAGGCCGACGTGCTGGTCACGTCGGTGCTCACCACCGCCAACGGCCGGATGATCTTCGCCAAGCCGCGGTCGTCCTCGAACGGTGAGGGGCCACCGCTGCCGATGCCGCGCCCGGGTGGACGCCCGAGCTGACGGCCGGCGGCGAACGTCGGGCGGCGGCGGTGGGAAATCCGCTGCCCGCGTGTCCGTATCGGCCCGCGTGTCCGTATCGGCCGGGTGACTCACCCCGCGCAGGGCACGGCCGGGGGCGGTTCAGGTCGCCGGGTAGACCAGGGCGACGCCGATCGCCGCCACCCCTTCGCCGCGCCCGGTCAGGCCGAGCCCGTCGGTGGTGGTGGCCGAGATGGAGACGGACGCCCCGCAGGCCGCACTCAGCGCCGCCTGGGCCTCGTCGCGGCGGCGGGCCAGCCGGGGACGGTTGCCGATCACCTGGACGCTGACGTTGCCGATCTCGAATCCCGCCTCCCGCACCCGTCGGGCCGCCTCGGCCAGCAGGACCACTCCGGCGGCATTCGCCCACTGCGGCTCGGCCGTGCCGAAATGCTGGCCCAGGTCGCCGATCCCGGCCGCGGCGAAGAGCGCGTCGCAGGCCGCGTGCGCGGCCGTGTCGCCGTCGGAGTGCCCGTCCAGGCCCACCACGTCCGGGAACAGCAGCCCGGCCAGCCACATCGGGCGGCCCGAATCGGGGGCGGCGAAGCGATGCACGTCGGTGCCCACCCCGACGCGGGGCAGCACGGGAAGTCCGGCGGTGGGATGGGTCACGGCACCCTAGAGTACGGCCCATGCCTGACGACGACTCCGGCCGAGGCCCGGTCAGCGGCCGGGTCGCGCTCGTGCTGCTGGCGGCCGGCTCCGGCACCCGGTCGGGATACCGAACGAACAAGGTGCTGCTGCCGTTGGCCGGTCGTCCGGTGCTCACCTGGACCCTGGAGCACGCCGCCGCGCTGGACGAGATCGCGACCTGCCTGGTGGTCGTCCGGGCGGAGGACGCCGAGTTGGTGGGGAAGGCTCTGCGGAACTCGCCCGTCCCCGAGGCCCGCGTCGTCGTGGGCGGACGCACCCGGCACGAATCGGAGCTGCGGGCACTGCAGGCGCTGCGGCCGTCGATCGAGAACGACGAGGTGGACGTGGTGGTGATGCACGACGCCGCCCGCCCCCTCGCCGCCCGCCGGCTCTTCGAGCAGATCATCGACGCCGCCAGGCTCTACGGCGGGGCGATCCCGGTCGTGCGGCGTGACGATCTGGTCTTCGCCGCCGGCGGCCGGCCGGTGGGTGACCTGGTCGGCGTGCAGACCCCGCAGGCGTTCCGGGCGAGGCCGCTGCTGGCGGCCTACCTGGCCGCCGACGAGCACGGCTTCGAGGGCACCGACACCGCGGCCTGCGTCGAGCGGTTCAGCCGGCTGCGCATCCGCGGCGTGGCCGGGAACCCGGCCAACCTGAAGATCACCTACCCCGACGACCTTCAGCTCGCCGAGCGGCTGGTGGCATTGGCCGGCAGCGCGCACTCCAGCAGGTCCAGGTCGGCCTGATCGCGCACCGTGAGGCTCGCGGCGGTGCCGTCGATCCGGATCACCCTCGTCGCCGCGGAGGCCACCTCGGCGACCAGTTCCACCAGACCCTGCGGGCGGGTCGCGACCAGCACCCCGGCGAGCAGCTCGCGCGGGGCGACCAGGGGCGCGTGCACCGACTCCAGCTCGTCCCGGGGGACCGTGTCCCCGACGAACCCGCCGGAGATGACCTTGATCGTGTCGGCGACCACCCGGCGCGTGATGACGACCGGACGGTCGGGCTCCCCGGCCCGGCGGACGGCCTCCTCCAGCACCTCGACCGGGGTGGCGGGGTTCGAGAGGTCGTGCACGAGGACGGAGGTGACCTCCTAGGGCGATTCCAACCAGGCGGCACACTGCGAGCATGCCCGACGCAAATTGCCGATCGGAATGGCGATCTGTGACAGATCCACGCCTCCATCATGAGCAAGCTCGCCTCGTTCCAAACCGTCGGGCGCTGCCCACCAACTGCTCCGCAATGACATCTTCGCGAGCAAGTGCAGCTCACCTTGCCGCTCGAAAGTGCCTCGCAGTCGGCCGCGCATCGAAGCCCGACCCGAGTTACTGGGGAACTCCCATGATTCGACTGGAAGGCGTGGTTGGTTCAGCGGCATGACCGTGCTCCATGTAACTCCGTTTGGACGGGGAAATAATCAGCCCATCGCAAGCATCGGCCGATGGAAGAGCAACGCTGACTCATTCACCTTCCCGCTTGCCGCACAATGTCAGCCATCGCCGACGCTGGGTCCAATCCCTGCAATCCTGCGACGACACCTGCACGGTTTTCAGCCGGCTGATTCTTGCCGGCTTTCCACTTGCCGGCGATACAGGCGGTGTTGGATGTGAACGCGCATTTGACAACCTGGTGGCTGAAGACAGGTCATCGAATGCTCACGATTTTATTCCTCAGTTTCACGGCTCTCTATGGCTGGTTGGCGCTGCGGAGCGTGGCCCGACTTCCACCAGTCGTAGCCGATCAACGCCGCGAGGGTTGCATAGCAGCCGGGAACCAGAAAGAACGCCCTGGCGAGATTCCCTGACTTATCCCCAATGAATCCCATCAACCAGGTGAATACGCCGCAACCAGGCACTCCGGCGCACGAAAGCAGGATGAACAGCATGGTCGTATCAGTCTGCGGAAGCCGATCCGCACAGTAGCTCTGCACGCTCGGCCAGAATGGCGCCGTCGCGACACCCGCCAGGAACAACAACGCAAACAGCATCCACAGGTTGGTGATCCAGGGAAACGGCAGTGTGATGAGCGTACCCGCCAGCGCAGACCAGAAGATCAACTGCTTGAGGTGATGTTGACTCAGAATATATCCCCAGCCGGTGCGGCCGAGCACCATTCCGCCGGCAAAGCACGCCGTACCGACGCCCCCCGCCCAGGCCGCATCC